>JAJZSH010000095.1 GCA_021822005.1 Deltaproteobacteria bacterium
TCTTGTCCTGTCTATGTTTACCCCTTAAAAGTTGTCCAACCCCTGTCCAACTTTTAAGGGGAAATCAAGGGTATTTACAGGAAACAGAATAAAGGGAAAACCCTTTGTTGTCAAGGGATTGTGGGGTTATGGGAAAAAGCGGGAAAGTGAAAAAAGGGCCTTCTAAGCCGTAGGTCACAGGTTCGAATCCTGTCGGGCGCACCACGCGCATCAAGACCGGCCCCTTTGGCGATCCCGCTAGTACCTTGTAACACTCAAATTAGTCCCTCCCCCCTTGCGGGGGAGGGTCAGGGTGGGGGGGGGGAGTCGTCATGTAGACGCCCAATGTTGCTTCACCCTCCCCCTAACCCCCTCCCGTCAAGGGAGGGGGATGCGAAATTAAAAACGTTACATGGCACTAGGTGTCCATCATCTGCCAGAGTGTCTGAGCCAAGGCGAAGAGCGGCGCGACAAACAGGGTGACAATGAGCAGCGCCTGTTTCTGCAGCCAAGAATTTGTCAGCAGCTCGATCACCCCGGCGGAGTCGCCGGCCAGCCAGAAGGCAAGGAGGGGAAACAGCAACGCCCCTCCGCCCAGCAGAACAATCTCGGTGATGAGCAATTTCCGGACAAACAGCTTTGCCCCGTCACACAAAATCCTTACCCAGGCCATCCTCGCAGAGAGCAGTTTCAAGGCGTCACAACTCTCCCGAACCTGGGCCAGCCTCTCCTGAACAGTCTGGTAGAGCTGGCCATGCATGTTCTGCTGGGCAAACCCTTCTATTTCACTTAGTTTTTTCCGAGCCGCCTGGAGAGTTTCCTGGAAATTCGCGAAAAAAGACTGGTAGGGATAGCCCTGCCAGTAGCGCCGGAAACCCTCCCAGGTCGCCAGCATCCGGGCAATATCGGCCTTCATGGCATCAAGGGTGTTTTCCTGCAATCGGTAACAGGATCGCAACAACGTCTGCGCCTTGTGCGCCACCTCAAGGAGATCGTAATAGCTGTCCTGGGCAAACTGTTTTTCCAGGCCACCAAGGTCGGCGAACAGGGGTGCCGGGCTTTCCTCCCCGGTAAACCAGGTCTGCAGATCCTGGCAGACCGCCTGGGCCTTGCGCAGGTTTTCTTCGGCCTCCTGCCGCTGGACCTGCAGCCGGACAGCGAGGAGATCTTCAACCGGCCCGGCAATGACAAGCAGTTGCGGGTCCATGAGTGCGGCCAGAAACAGCTCTTTGCGGTCGGCAACCAGGGACCGGAGCTGCCGGATGCCTTTCTCTCCCATATCCCCCTGGACCATGAGCTGGACCTGCCGGTACAGGGCCTCGGCAAGATCCCGGCGCACGCTGAAAACACTATCCAGGGCGTGTCCCGCCTTCCAGTGATCATCGTGAAGGGCATAATACCTGGACTGCAACAGGGAGATATAGATCTTTTCCTTGTCAGAGTTCGCCATGACCGCGGCATGTTCCAGAAAATGCTCCAGATCGCTGTCCCGCTCGAGCTCCAGGGCGACAAAGGCGCGACCGATTGTGGCATAGAACTGCTTGCCCCTTGGCCGCCTGCTTTCCTCGACAAAGAGCTCCTCGGCCTGGGCGTGCTGGCCCACCCGCAGACAATCAAGGCCAAGATGCAGGCTGTGGCTGTCCACCGAGACCATGTCCGGCTTGGTCAATTCCTCCCATTTGGAATTGCTGTTAAAGGCAATATTCAACAAAAACCTGGGCTGATAGATCAGATTCAGGTCAAAATAGGCAAGATACACTTGGAGGAGCGGGCTCTGCCGGATCTGGGACACGGTGAGCCCGGCCGCCATCATGTTGGCCAGTTTTTCCTGAGTGGCCATGGCCTTGCCAAAGAGTTCGCTCAATGTGCCAAGGGGCAGGTAACCGGCCAGGGAAATCCCCTGGGTGGCCATGGTCAACATTTTGCCAGGGCAGTCCGCCGGCTTGTGGGTGGCCATGCCGCAGTAAAAACAGGGGGCAAGCGGGCCGGCAAGGGGAAGGGCGCGGTGGGGGAAAATCTCGACTCGCGGAATTTCCGGAATGGACAAGGAGAGAAGATACAACCCGTTGCCGGCCTCGGCAAAGGTGTGGGATAACGCATTTTCACCGGCCCGGCCTTGAGCCCACTGCTGTTTCAAGGGGGGGGTTACATAGGGCTGCTCGTGCTGGAGAAGATCCCAGAAGCTTGCCGTGGGATCATGCACGGGGCCGGGCGGGTCGCCCTCCTTTTCAAGGTGCAGAACAATGTGCAGGGGCAGGGGGCCAACATTCTCCTTCCACTCATAGGCCTTTTTCAACCGGGCCAGGCTTTCCTGCAGCGTGACACAGGCGGTATCCGGCTGCGAGAAATGAAAAAGCAGCAGGGCCTCCGTGCTGGCTGGATCTTCTTTCCCTGTTACGGCAAGGGCCTGCCGCAGATCCAAAAGAAAATCCGCCCAGTTTTCTCCCAGGATATTCTGTCCCTGGGAGTTCAGGGCCTGGAGGGCGAGGAGAAAAGTGAATTCTGCTGGCATGGATGAAATAGTCTGTTCCTTGTCGAAAAACGTCCGGCCCCGGGGCTTACAGACACTTGTCCAGGATGGCGCGGGCTTCCTTGTGGCCGGGATCAATCCGGAGCACCTTCGAGACCCACTGGTCGGCCCGAATCAGCTGTTTCATGGAAAAATAGGCTTTGCCCAGGGCCAGGAAAAGCTCGATGTCCTCGGAGGTTTTCTCCGCCGCCTTTTCCAGCATCTTGACCGCTTCGTTGCTATCGCCCGCGGTATACAGGGCCATGCCGATTTTTTTGTTCAGATAGATGCGTTCCGGATCCGCCTTCAGCACCTCGCGGTAGGATTTAACCGCCAGCTCCCCCAGGCCGCAGCCATTGCAGGTGTCGGCAATATCTTCCTTGAAGTCGATATCGTTGCCCTTTGTTTTCAACACCAGACGCAGGACTTTTTCCGCCTCGGGCAGTTGTTTCTTCTTGATGAGCAGCTTGGCAAAATTCATGGCCCGGTCCGCATGCCTGGGGCTGATCTCCATGGCCCGGTTGAAGTTTTCCAGGGCCATATCCATCTTGCCCTGGCGGAAGTAGATCTGGCCCAGGGCATGGTAGGAACTGACATCAAGCCGGTTGATCTCCACGGCCTTTTCAAAGCAGAGCTGGGCTTTTTTCAGGTCGCCCTTTTTTCCAAAGAGCCGCCCCAATTCCCGGTAGGGCTTTGAGGACCGGTCATTGAGCTTGGCCGCCTCCGTGGCTGCGGCAATGGCGCCGTCAAGATCGCCCTTTTCATCAAGGGTGCGCGCCTGAAGCAACAGCTGGTTGAAGGGAGAAGGGTTATTGATCTGGCCCAGAAGCTCGTTGACCTTCTGCTCCAAGGTCGCGGTGACAAAGGGCTTGGTCATGTATGCGTCGACATCATGCTCGGCCGCTTCGGCGACAATATCCATGTTGGCTTCCGCAGTGACCATGAGAAAGGGAACATCGCGCAGCTTCCTGGTGGAACGGATCAACCCCAGCAGCTCGGTGCCCGACATATAGGGCATGTTGTAATCACAGATAATAAAATCGATGGCGATATTCTCATCCTGGAGAAGCTTCCAGGCATCCCGGCCATTGGCCGCCTCGTAAAACGCCTTGCCGAAATGGACCAGCTTCAGCATGGCCTTGATGGACCGGCGCATGTTGTCGATGTCATCCACGACAAGAAAAACCATGTCTTTGGGGGCTTTGAGCTTCATTCGGCTTTTCTTCCCTTTGCTGCTCGCGGTCAGCTCTGTATTACAGGGGCAAGGTAAAATAAAAACGGGAACCTTTCCCCGGTTCGCTCTCGACGAAGATCCTGCCCCGGTGAATATCCACGGCCAGACGGCAGAAATAGAGGCCAAGGCCGGTGCCGACCAGGGCATCCTGCTTGTCGGAAATTCTGGCGTACTTCTCAAAAATGGTGCGGTACTTCGAGGCGGGGATTCCGGGGCCTTGATCCTGCACATAAAATTCCAGCTGCTTTTTGCCGGCCACCCGCCGGCAGCCAAAACGGATCGTGGTGTTGCCCGGGCAATAGCCCAGGGCATTGGTGAGCAGGTTCTGCAACACCCGCAGGATGAGGATCCGATCCAGGGCAATCTGCGGCAGCTCCGCCTCCACCTCCAAAATCAGCTCCACAGCCTTGATCCTGGCCATGCCCTTGATGCTGCTCAGGCATTCGGCCAGCATGGGGCCGGGCGCGACAACCTCCTTGATGGGCGCGAGCTTGCCGTCTTCAATCTTGCCGATGCTCACCAGGTTTGAGACCATGCGTACCGCCCGGTCGCACCCCATCTGGGCCGACTCCAGAAACTCCCGGTTTTCCTCGGAAACGGTGTAGGACAGGATATCGAGATTGGCCACCACCTCGGAAAGCGGACCCTTGAGGTCATGGACCAGCATGCGGGAGAGTTCGGCGCGCAAGGTCTCCTGATGCCGCAGCTCGAGGTTGCGCTCCCGGAGAATGCGCTGCTGCCGACGGAGATCCTGTTGCAGGTTTTCCTGGACAAGCAGGGAGAGGATGATGCTGCTGAAGTCAAAAAGACGGGTGATGTCTTCCTTGAGCAGATCCCGATCCCCGATCTTGTCGGTCACATTGATGACGCCCAGCACCTTGCCCTTATGGAGGATCGGCATGGACAGCAGGGAGTTTTTCTTGTAACTGCCCCGGCAGATTCCGCCAAAACGCTTGTCTTTGCAGATATCCTTGATAAACAGGGGCTCCTGGCGCCTGGCCACCCACGAGGCCACGGAACCTTCATCGTCAAGGGTCTGCTCATGACCGAGAATCTCGGGCCGGCTGGCCGCCCGGACCACCAGATATTTCTTCCGCTCAAGCACCATGAGGGAGCCTTGCTCCACCCGGAGATACTCGAGAATAACCTCGAGTATCCGGCCCAGACGCGCATGATAGTCAAGGCGCCGGGTGTTGATCACCCCGGCAATCCGGGAAAAACTGTCCAGGAGCCGGTTGGCCAGCTCCAGATCCCGCAGCTCTTTTTGTCCACCTTTCACGGCAGTCCCTTTACCCGTAGAGATTTGTCGGCAACAATCGTAACTGTTCAGCAGCAGCGCATCTGCTTCGCCGCTGCGCTGCTGTCATCGGTCGATTCGCATACTGGAGTATAGCGAATCGACCTCTTTCGCGCACCTGCGGCAGCAGTGAAGCGGCGCTGCTGAATAGTTACCAATCTGGTTCCCCTCAGAAAAACATCTTCCCTTTGATGGTATCACAAAAAAAACAGCGGGGTAAAGCGGCAACTGGGGCTACTCCCATTCGATGGTTCCCGGCGGCTTGCCGGTCACATCATAGACCACCCGGGAGATGCCGCGCACCTCGTTGACGATCCGCCGGGAGACATGATCGAGGAAATCGTAGGGAAGATGCGCCCAGCGGGCGGTCATGAAATCCACGGTCTCCACGGCCCGCAAGGCCACCACATGGGCGTACTGGCGGTTGTCGCCGACCACGCCCACCGATTTCACCGGGAGGAACACGGTGAAGGCCTGGGAGACCTTGTCGTAGAGCTCGTTTTTCCGCAGCTCCTCGATGAAGATCTCATCGGCCAGGCGCAGGGTGTCGGCGTAGTCCTTGCGCACCTCGCCCAGGATGCGCACCCCGAGGCCCGGGCCGGGGAAAGGATGCCGGTAGACCATCTCATAGGGCAACCCCAGTTCGACCCCGATGATGCGGACCTCATCCTTGAACAGCTCCCGCAGGGGCTCGACCAGACCGAGCTTCATGTGCTCGGGCAGCCCGCCCACGTTATGGTGGCTCTTGATCATCTTGGCCTTGCCGGTTTTGGCCCCGGCCGACTCAATGACATCCGGGTAGATGGTGCCCTGGGCCAGCCACTTGGCGTTGGCGAGTTTTTCCGCCTCCTCCTCAAAGACCTCGATAAAGGTGTTGCCGATGATCTTGCGTTTCCGCTCCGGGTCTTCCACGCCCGCCAGGCCGGAAAGAAACCGTTGCTCCGCGTCCACCCGCAGCACCTTGACCCCCATGTGCCGGGCAAAGGTGGTCATGACCTGATCGCCCTCATGCAGCCGCAACAGACCGTTGTCCACGAACACGCAGGTGAGCTGGGCGCCGATGGCCCGATGCAGCAGGGCTGCGACCACCGAGGAATCAACCCCTCCGGAAAGCCCCAGCAGCACCTCGTCTTCGCCCACCTGGCCGCGGATCTGGGCAATGGCATGGTCAATGATATTGCTCGGCGTCCAGAGGCGGCCGCAGCCGCAGATCCCGTGGACAAAGCGCTCGATGATCCGCTGGCCCTGGCGGGTATGGGTCACCTCCGGGTGAAACTGGAGCCCGTAGAAGTTGCGGGTCTCGTCCCCCATCCCGGCCAGCGGGGCATTGTCACTCTCGCAGATGGCCTGAAAGCCCTCGGGCAGCCGGTTGACCCGGTCGCCGTGGCTCATCCAGACATCGAGCAGCCCGTAGCCCTCGGGGCTGGTATGATCCTCGATATCCTTAAGCAGCCGGGAGTGGTGGCGGGCTCGCACCTGGGCATAACCGTATTCGCGATGGCTGGCCGCCTCGACCTCGCCGCCCAGCTGGGCGGCCATGGTCTGGAGGCCGTAACAGATGCCGAGCACCGGCACGCCCAGGGTAAAAACCACCTCGGCGGCGCGGGGGGTCTGGGCCTCATGCACGGACTGGGGACCGCCCGAGAGAATGATCCCCCTGGGGCCAAAATCCCGGATCTCCCGGGAGGTCATGTCCCAGGGATGGAGCTCGCAATACACCCCGGCTTCCCGGACCCGCCGGGCAATGAGCTGGGTGTACTGGGAGCCGAAATCAAGAATCAGGATCTTTTCACTGTGGATATCCATTTTTTTTGCCTTTGGTGAAGAGAATTAAAAGTGAAAAGTGGAGAGTTAAAAGTTGGGGGCAATTCCCCGGCTATCCGCCTCGTTTTTCATTCGTAACTTTTCATTTTTAACTTTTCACTGCCTTCCGTTTTCATCCCAACCGATAATTCGGGGCCTCTTTGGTGATGATCACGTCGTGGACATGGCTTTCCTTGAGCCCCGCGGCGGTGATCTTGACAAACCTCGCTTTCCGGCGCAGCTCCTCGATGGTGGCCGCGCCCAGATAGCCCATGCCGGAGCGCAGCCCGCCCATGAGCTGGTAGACCATGGAGGACAGCGGCCCCCGGTAGGGCACCTTGCCTTCGATCCCCTCGGGCACGAACTTGACCTGGTCTTCCACCCCTTCCTGGAAGTAGCGGTCGCTGGATCCCTGCTTCATGGCGCCGAGAGAGCCCATGCCCCGGTAGCCCTTGTAGGTTCGGCCCTGGTAGAGGAAGGTTTCGCCGGGGGATTCATCGGTTCCGGCGAACAGGCTGCCGATCATCACCGCCCTGGCCCCGATGCCGATGGCCTTGGCGATCTCGCCCGAGTACTTGATCCCGCCATCGGCAATCACCGGAACGCCAAATTTTTCCGCGGCCTTGGAACAGTTATGGATCGCGGTCATCTGCGGCACTCCGACCCCGGCCACGATGCGGGTGGTGCAGATGGAGCCGGGCCCGACCCCGACCTTGACGCAATCGGCCCCCGCCCGGACCAGGGCCTCGGCCCCTTCCGCCGTGGCCACGTTCCCGGCGATGACCTGCAGCTCGGGAAAGGCGTCCTTGATCCGCTCCAGGGCCTTCAGGATATTCCGGGAATGCCCGTGGGCGGAATCGAGAACCACCACATCCACTCCGACGCTGATCAATCTTTCCACATGGTCCAGGCCGGAGTTCACGCCGATGGCCGCGCCCACCCGCAGCCGGCCCAGGTCATCCTTGGCGGCATTGGGATACTTCTTCACCTTTTCAATATCCTTGATGGTGATCAGGCCTTGCAGATTGCCCTCATCATCCACCACCAGGAGCTTTTCGATCCGGTGCTCGTGGAGCAGGGCCTTGGATTGCTCCAGGGTGATGCCGGCCTTGGCGGTCACCAGGTTCTTGCTGGTCATGACCTCCCGGACCAGCAGATCCTCGTCGGAAACAAAGCGAAGGTCGCGGTTGGTGACAATGCCGACCAGCTTGGTGCCCCGCAATACCGGCACCCCGGAGATCCGGTAGGTGCGCATGATCTCGTTCACCTCCCGCACGGTCTGGGCATCGTTCACCGTGATCGGATCAATGACCATGCCCGACTCGGACTTCTTTACCTTCCGCACCTCGCGGATCTGTTCTTCCACGCTCATGTTCTTATGGATAATCCCGATCCCGCCCTCCCTGGCCATGGTAATGGCGGCCCGGTGCTCGGTGACCGTGTCCATGGCCGCGCTGACCAGGGGAATATTCAGGGTGATCGACTTGGTCAGCATCGTGGCCAGGCTCACCTCGTTGGGCAGCACTTCGGAAGCGGCGGGCACCAGGAGCAGATCGTCAAAGGTATAGGCGTGTTCGATTGTCTCGAGTGACATCAGCGGACTCCCTCAAAAAAAATGTGGCGAATGATGCGCCTCGCTTGCCAAGGCGACCTGGGATACTAGAGCGCCACCCCGAGAACGGGTGGCAAAAAACCGTAGAGTCTTCACTATAAAAAACTTTCAATCCGGAGGTCAATGGCGAGTTTGCAGAGGAGCGCATCTGCCGCCGCCTTCAGCAGCCTGTTGCCCCGCTCAGGAGAATGCCCTCCAGCAACCCGGCATCGCTCACCAGCAGGGAGGGGCTTGCCAGAGCCTGCTGCAACTCCTGCAAGAGCACTGCCCCGGCCACGATAATCTCCCCGCGCCCGTCGGCCAGGCCGGGGAGGGCGTTGCGTTCCTCAGGGGGAAGGGCGGCCAGCCAGGCAACCAGACGGTGCAACGCCGCCTGGCTCAACTTGTAATTCTGCACCCGCTGGGCATCATAGCGGTCCAGCTCCAGGGCAAGAGCGGCCAGACTGGTCGCTGTCCCGCCGGAAGCCACCAGCGATAAGTCTTGCCCGAGCAACTCCGCCTCGGCGATATTCCGAAGAGCCGGGGCCAGTGTCGCCCTGGTTTTCTCGCGCATGGCCTCACGATCCGCACCGAATTCCTCGGTTAATCCCACCGCGCCAAGGGGCAGGCTTATCACCCAGGGCTCGCTCCCGGCTGTGGCCTGGAGGATGACCTCAGAGCTGCCCCCGCCCACATCCACCAACAACAGAGGGTAGCGCCGCCGTTCTTCAGGCAGGGCGGAAAGCGCTCCCAACAGAGCAAGGCGGGCTTCCTCCTCGCCGGAAAGCACCTCGAGCGAAAGCCCGGTCAGGGCCTCGATCCGCTGGAGAAATTCTTCCCGATTAGTGGCTTTACGCACAGCATGGGTGGCGCAGGCCCGCACGCTGTGCACAGGGTAAGCCGCCATTTTCCCGGCAAACCGGGCCAGGGCCGCCTCGGCCCGAAGCATGGCCGCAGGGGCAAGCCGGCCGCTCGCGCCAAGCCCCTCGCCCAGCCGGACCGTGACCAGATCGTGGGCCAGGGGGTGCAGGCAGCCATTCCGTACCTCGGCCACCAGCAGACGGAAGCTGTTGGTCCCGATGTCAATGCCGCAGGCTATACTCATCGCCGTCTTCCTGTCGCCACGTTACTGTCACCGCTTCGCTGTCACCGCTTCGCTGTCACCGCTTCGCTGTCACCGCTTCGCTGTCACCGCTTCGCTGTCACCGCTTCGCTGTCACCGCTTCGCTGTCACCGCTTCGCTGTCACCGCTTCGC
>JAJZSH010000096.1 GCA_021822005.1 Deltaproteobacteria bacterium
CTGACTGAGGCGTTCGGGAGGAATCCCGGGCCCGTTGTCCTCGATCCGCAGCATCACCCCGCCCTCGACCAGGAGGGTGAAGAGCCGGATCATTTCCCCCCGCCGGCACGCCTCGATGCTGTTGCGTAACAGATGCATGATGGCGATCTTCATCAACCGTTCGTTGCCTTGGAAAAGCAGCAGGGCCGACGAGAGATTCGTGGTGAGCACCACCCCCTTTTCCGCCGCCTCCGGGGCCAGCAACGCCACGCATTCCTCGGCCATGCCACCAAGATCGAGCGGCACAAAGGCACCCGGTACCTCGGTCCGGACCGACTCGAACCGGGTCACCAATTCCTCCAACCGTTCGGCCTGCTCCCGGACCCTGGCCAGACGCTCGCCATCCGCCGCCGGCATCTGGCCGATCTCGTGCGTCATCCGCCGCACCAGCCCCCCGATGATCACTGCCGGATTCCGAATGTCGTGGGCAAAACGCAGCGCCATTTCCATCCGGGTCCGCTCGGAGACCGCGCTTTCCAGAGCCCGGTTCAGGTCAAGTAATTCCCGGCTGGTGCGTTCGATTTTGTTGTGGTCGCGGGCCATGCGGCTGATGATCGTCTGCATCCGTTGAAAAAAAAGGGTAACGCTGGCGATGACGACAAAGGTGAGGGTATTGATCGAGCCGCTGATCGGCGAAAGGTGCTGCCACCAGTCAGGGCGGCCGCCCAGAACGAGCAGGTGCTTGGCAATATGGCCCCCGGCGCGCGAGACGGCAAAGGCAACAAGGGCGCCGCAGAACCAGACCAGGTAGGTGGCCAGCGGATCTTCGTCATTGCGGTCGAGGATTTTGTAGGCCATGCGCAGGCAGAGGACCGAGCCGACGAACATCAAGGCCGAGCCGACGATGTCGATAGCCCAGACCGGCAGGAGCGAGATGGTGGTCATGCGCCGCCTCCGCCTGCCTCGCCATTCTCCCGGCCAAGGGTCCGGTGGAGACCGCGCATGCCGAAATAAAAACAGAAGATGGCCGGCACGGCCAGCAAATGATCCATCTTCACAATGTAGTAGAGAATCTCGCGCCAGGAAACAAAAGCAAGACGCGGCACCACTTGGCCCGGCTCACTGAGCAGGGATGCCTCCGGCACCAGCACCTCGACAAAATGACCGCCAAAGGCCCAGATATTCCAGAGGGCGAGCAGCCAGCCGCCGGCCGCCATCAACTGCCAGGGCCGACGGGTGCTGAGCCAGCTCCGCTGAATGCCCAGCGCAAAGAAGATCATGGCGGCCAGGAAAAAGAGATGGGCAAGCTGATGGAGGTAGAGACCTTCGTAGGCGTGGGTCTGCAAGGCAAACGCCGGCGTCGGCACCGCGAAAGGAAGGAGCACCAGCCATCCTCCTGCCATCACCCTGCGCCACCGGTCAGATAACATCCCCTCCCCCCCCCCTGCGCTGCCCTCTCACCGCTCCGGTCGCCTCCGGTGCCGGACCGCCACTTTCTTATCTTAGCAAAATCACCGCACCAACGAAAAGCGCGAAATTGCAAGGCGCACAGCGCCACGAAAAAAGTCAGCGCAGGAAGTGCTGCCGGCGGCAGGCATCAAGCACCAGCTTCGTCAGGCCGGCAATGAAGCGGGGATCGGCATTGGGGGCGGCAGTACGCATAAGCCGTATCCCATAGGCGTTGGCAAGATCCCGATACTGGATGTCGATCTCGTAGAGCGTCTCCACATGATCGGAGACAAAACTGATGGGTACCATGAGGATGTTCTTCACGCGCTGATCGGCCAACTCCCGGATCATCTCCTGGGTGGAGGGGGTGAGCCACTTGACCGGCCCGCTACGGCTCTGGAAACAAAGCTTGCCGGTGATGCCGGTTTCGCGTTCCACCGCGGCGATGGTGCGCGAGATGTGGTCGAGATAGGGGTCGCCCTCGACGATGAAGGAAACCGGCAGGCTGTGAGCGCTGTACACCACGGTAACCTGCTCCGGTGCGTCGAACCGCTGCAACCCCTGGCGGATGGTCTCGGCCAGGGCCGCGACGTAATCGGGCTGGTCGGGCCAGGCATTGATCACCGCGAGTTCGAACGGGGTAGCGGACTCGGCCACCGCCCGCCGGAGGTCCTTGAACGAGGAACCGCTGGTGGCCTTGGAGTAATGCGGGTAGAGCGGCAGGGCCACCAGCCGACGCACCCCGTGGGCCGCCATTTTAGCCAGGGTTTCATCGGCCCGCGGCCGCCAGTAACGCATCACCGCCCCCACCAGAAAACGGCCGTGCGGCGTAAGCTGCTTGGCCAGGGCCTTGCCTTGCTCCGCGGTGATCCGGGCCAGGGGCGAACTGCCGCCGATGAGTTCGTAGGACTTGCGGCTTTTCACCGCCCGTTTGCGGGCGATCTTCCGGGCGATGAACTTTTGCAGAAAGGGGAAAGGGGAAAGGCGGATGATGTTGCGGTCGGCAAAGAGGTTGAAAAGAAAGGGCTCGACATCGGCCAGTTTCTCCGGGCCGCCCATGTTGAGCAGGACGACGCCGATGGGTTCGCTCCGGTGGTTGCCCATCATGCTCCTTTGTCAGAATGTCTCGTTGCCAAGAGTGACGGCATACTCCGCCACCACCCCGGCGAGTTCGGCCGGCGCCCACGGCAGCAGCGTGAAAAGCCGCTCCTCCACCTGGCGACAGAGCGCGAAGTTCTGCCGGATCAGGCGGTGCAGCCGTTCGTCGTTGCGACCATACCGGGCGATGATATAGTCGAGCCGCTTGTCAAGACCTACCACCTGGTCGTGCAGCACCCGTTTATCGGCGTAATAGACGATCTCCTTCTCGTGGCAGCACTCGGGCGAAACATCACGCAACAGCACATGCTCGGCCACGATCTCGGCGATCTCGGCGTAATCGTGACGCCGGCAGATCTCGCTGCCCATGGCCGCGTGGTTGCCGTCGCAATCGAGGCAGGCGGTCTTGGCGATGTCGTGCAACAGGGCGCCGGCCACGGTCAGTTCCACCGAAACGCCCACCCCGCGTCGGCTCAGGTTCTCGGCCATCAAACCAGCCACCCGCGCCACCAGCAACGAATGGTCACGGATGTTGGCCAGCATCCGGTACGCATCCATGAGCGCGAAGCACTGGCTGACCGTGGGGATCATCTCCTTCTCACCGACTGCATGTTTTGGCCACGAAAACCACGAAAGGAAGAGCGGATGCGAAACCCTCATCATCGGGACGCGGCACGCCGGACCCCTTTGTCCGGTTTTCTTTCGTGAATTTCGTGGGGTTCGTGGCGGAATTCTCCCTTATCCCCGCCTGCTCAGCCGGTGGACCGCCTCCACCATGAACTTGGCCTGTGCCGGCGGAATCTCCGGCAGGATGCCATGGCCGAGGTTGAAGATATGGCCGCGAGCGCCCTTGGCGCCGGCAAGGATGGCGCTGATGCGTTCCTCCATCTTGGCGGGCGGCAGCAGCAGGGCGCAGGGATCGAGGTTGCCCTGGAGCGCCACTTTCGGCCCCACCACCTTGACAGCCTCGGCCATGTCGATACGCCAGTCAAGGCCCAGCACATCGGCGCCGCTGGTGAGACTCTGGGGCAGCAAGGTCGCGCCGTTGTTGGCAAAGTAGATGATCGGCACCGTGACGCCGCCCTCTTTCAACTCGCGGATGATGCGCTGCACATAGGGCAGGGCGAACTTGCTGAAATCGTAGGGCGAGAGCACCCCGACCCAGGAGTCGAAGATCTGCAACGCCTGGGCGCCGGCCGCCACCTGCGCCTTGAGATAAAGCGTGGTGCAGGCGGTGATCTTGTCGAGCAGGGCCGCGTAGAGCTCCGGCTCGGTGTACATCATCTGCTTGGTGAGCAGGAACTGCCGCGAGGAACCGCCCTCGATGAGGTAGGTGGCCAGGGTAAACGGCGCGCCGGAAAAGCCGATGAGCGGCACCTTGTTGGCCAGTTCCCGCCGCAACAGGCGGATGGTGTCGAGCACGTAGGGGAGTTCCAGTTCCGGGTCCGGCACCACCAGTTTCGCCACCGCGGCGCGGTCGCGCACCGGCTGGGGAAAGACCGGCCCCCGCTTTTCGTGGAACTCCAGGGGGGCGCCCATCTTTTCGAGCGGCACCAGGATGTCGGAGAAGAGGATGGCGGCGTCCACCCCGAGGATATCCACCGGCTGGATGGTAACCTCGGCCGCGGCCGCCGGCGTCTTGCACATCTCCAGGAAGGTATATTTGCTGCGGACCGTGTGGTATTCCGGCAGATAGCGGCCGGCCTGGCGCATGAGCCACACCGGGGTGTAATCGGTCTGCTCACCCCGGCAGGCCTTGAGAAAAGTCTCGTTCATGAAGATCCTCCTAAAAAAATTCAGAATGAAGAATGCATAATGAATAATGGACTACGCGGAACGGGAATAACTTCGTCACATTCTTCATTCTTCATTCTTAATTCTTAATTTTCTTCGGCACGTAGGTGCAGAAAGGCTCCTCGGCCATATAATCGCCGGTCACCGCATAGGCCCGCGCCCGGCAGCCGCCGCAGACATTCACGTACTCGCAACTGCCGCAGCGCCCCTTGTACGCCTTGAAATTGCGCAGGTCCTGAAAGAGCTTGGACTGCTCCCAAATCTCCTTGAAGGATTTCTCCCGGATGTTGCCGGCGGCCATGGGGAAATAACTGCACGGCAGCACATTGCCGTCCACGTCGATCAGGGAGATAAGCTGCCCGGCCAGGCAACCTTTGGAGCCCCCGGTGGAAAACTGCAAGGTCCGGCGCTGGAAGTCGTCGCCCTGTTCCTTGGCTTTCTGGAGCACGACCCGATAATAATTGGGCGCGCAGGTGGGACGCACCAGAAGCTCGTGCTCCTCCTTCTCCATTGCATAGTGCCATTCAAGGAGCTTTTCATAGTCCGCGGGCGAGATCAGCTCGTCCATGATCTCTTCCCCGCGGCCGGTCGGAACGATCATGAACATGTACCAGGCCGTGGCGCCCAACTCCTTGGCGAGCCTGTAAATCTTGGGGATCTCCGCCTGGTTGCGCTTGGTGAAGGAGGAGTTGATGAGAAAGGCGATGCCGTGCTGCTTAAAGAGCCGGGCGGCATTGATGGTGCCGGCAAAGGCGCCGGGTTGGCAGCGGAAATCGTCATGCACCGCCGCGGTGGAGCCGTCGAGCGAGAGCGAGACCATGCGGATACCGGCCGCCTTGATCTTGCCGCAGATATCCTCGGTCACCAGGGTGCCGTTGGTGGCAAGGCACATGCGCAGCCCCTGGTCGGAGCCGTAGCGGGCGATCTCGAAGAGATCGGCGCGCAAGAGCGGCTCGCCGCCGGAGAGCACCACCACCGGCTTGGCATAGGAGACGATGTCGTCGATGACCCGCTTCGCTTCGGCCAAAGAGAAATCCGGGTGGCCCTTGGCCTCCAGTTCCGAGGAGGAACGGCAGTGCACGCACTTGAGGTTGCAGCGCCGAGTGATCTCCCAGGCCAGCCATTTCGGTTCAAACTCCACGTCTACTCCTTCATCAGATTTTTTGGCCACGAAATCCACGAAAGGACACTAAAAATTTCGTGTTTTTCGTGGGTTTCGTGGCTGATATTCTCGTTACGACACTTCCTCTGTCTCTTTCGTTCCCAGCCTTACAGATAGGTGGCGGCAGCCGCGGCCAGCGGGCTGCGTTCGCTCTTGGCCAGGGTGATGTGGCCGTGGAAGGGCTGGCCCTTCATGCGCTCCACCGCATAGGTGAGGCCGTTGCTGCTGGAGTCGAGATAGGGGTTGTCGATCTGATACGGGTCCCCGGTCAACACCATCTTGGTGCCCTCGCCGGCCCGGCTGATGATGGTCTTGATCTCATGCGGCGTCAGGTTCTGCGCCTCATCGACAATCACATACTGCCGGGGGATCGAGCGGCCGCGGATATAGGTCAGCGCCTCCAACTCCACCACGTGGCTGTTGAGCAGCCGTTCCACCTTCTGGCGGGTGGATTCCGACTGCCCTTCCTTCTCCTTCCTTTCCTTGCCGTCGCCCATGAGGTACATCAGGTTGTCGAAGATGGGCTGCATCCAGTGAGCCAGCTTCTCGTCCTTGTCGCCGGGCAGGAAGCCGATGTCCTTGCCCAGCGGAATGATGGGCCGGGAGACCAGGATACGATCATAACGCTTATGGCGGACGGTGTTCTCCAGGGCGGCGGCGATGGCGATGAGGGTCTTGCCGGTGCCGGCCTGGCCCACCATGGTCACCAGCTGGATATCCGGGTCCATGAGCAGCTCCATGGCCATGCGCTGCTCCTTGTTCCTGCTGCGGATATTCCAGACCGTTTCATTCTCCTGGTTGAGGGGCAGCAGGGTGACGGCGTCCTTGGCCCGGGCCAGGGCGGTGTGCTTGGGCTCCTTTTCGTCCTGGAGCAGCACGAACTCATTGGGCAGCAGGTCGAAGCCCTCCACGGCCACCTCTTTCTTGCCGTAGAATTCATCGAGCACTGCGGCCGGCACCTCCACCTCGCGAAAGCCCTGATAGAGTTCATCGAAGTTGATCTTCTGCTTCTCGAAGTCCATGACCCCCAGTCCCAGGGCATCGGCCTTCAGGCGGGCATTGATGTCTTTCGAGACGAAGATCACCTTCTCGCCCTGCATGTGCAGGGTATAGGCCACGGCGAGAATACGGTTGTCCGGCACGTGCATGTCGAGGCCGGGGTCCACGCATTTGCCCTTTTCAGTGAAAATCTTGAGGATGCCGCCGTTGTCCAGGTCCACCCCTTCGCCAAGGCGGCCCTTGGCGCGCTGACGGATGACCCGGCGGGCGTTACGGCCCAATTCGTCGTTATGGGACTTGAATTTATCGAGTTCCTCGATGACCGACATCGGCAGCACCACCACGTTGTCGGCAAAGGAATTGATGGAATCCGCGTTGTGCAGCAGGACGTTGGTATCGAGCACAAAATATTTTCTCATGAACACCCCGAAGAGAACTCCGTTGATAGAGACCGGCAGGCGCTCCACCTGCCCCAAATCGCAAAGTAACCGCTTTAAAGAATGGTTGGCAAGGGAAATGATCCCCGGCGCGCCTTAATGCTTTCTTGACATCATTGCCCCCTCTTTTGACCCCGCCTTGACCATTGTTGCGCTATAATATGGTTGCACCAAAGGACACCGCCGGGCGCGGACCTTGTTGCCACTCATCCGTGAGGAAAGAAATCGCCATGAGTCTGCCCAACGACCTCTTCCAGTTTTCCGCCCTGCCTGCCGCCGTGCTGCTGGCGATACCCCTTGGCGGCTTCATGGCCAGGGTATACAACGGCGAACGTACCCGGCTTTCCCCCCTCCTTGCGCCGTGCGAGGATTTCTGCTACCGGTTCTGCGGGGTGGACAAGAACGACGACATGGGCTGGCAGCGCTACGCCGTGGCCATGCTGTTCTCCAACCTGGTGCTCTTTATCCTCCTCCTGCTGATGCTGCTGGCCCAGCCGGCTCTGCCCCTGAACCCGCAGAAGCTGCCGGGCCTCTCCTGGCTACTGGCCCTCCACACCGCGATAAGCTTCGTCAGCAACACCAACTGGCAGAATTACAGCGGCGAATCCAGCCTTAGCTACTTCAGCCAGATGATGGGCCTCACGGTGCATAATTTTGTCTCCGCCGCCAGCGGCATGGCCATCGCCATCGCCCTGATCCGCGGCTTTGCCCGGCGCACCACCGCCACCATCGGCAACTTCTGGGTGGATCTGACCCGTTCGGTCCTCTACATCCTGCTGCCGCTCTCGCTGCTTGCCGCCCTATTCCTGGTCTCCCAGGGGGTGATCCAGAACCTCTCCCCTGCCCGGGCCGTCTCCCTGGTCGAGGGTGCCACCACCGAGCAGCCGCGGCTCGACGGGCTGGGCCACCCCATGCTGGACCAAGCCGGCAAGCCGCTCACCGCGAAGGTGACGGTGACAAAGGCCACCATCCCCATGGGGCCGGTGGCCTCCCAGGAGGCGATCAAGGAATTGGGCACCAACGGCGGCGGCTTCTTCAATGCCAACGCGGCCCATCCCTTCGAGAACCCCACCCCGCTAAGCAATTTCGTCGAGGTGCTGCTCATCCTGCTGATCCCGGCCGCGCTCACCCGCACCTTCGGGGTAATGGTGGGGAACCCCCGCCAGGGGTGGGCGCTCCTGGGGGTGATGCTCTTCTTCCTCGTGCTCGCCCTGAGCATGCTCCACTGGCGTGAGTCGGCCTCCACCCCCATGCTGCACCAACTCGGGATCGTGGGCGGCAACCTGGAAGGCAAGGAACTCCGCGCCGGCCTGGCCGGCACCACCATGTTCGAGGTGGCCACCACCGCCACCTCCTGCGGGGCGGTCTCCGCCATGCACGACTCCCTCACCCCGCTCGGCGGGCTGGTGCCCCTCTCCCTGATCCTCCTGGGCGAGATCGTCCCCGGCGGCGCGGGTTCCGGCCTCTACACCATGCTCGCCTTCGCCGTCATCGCCGTCTTCGTCGCGGGGCTGATGATCGGCCGCACCCCCGAGTACCTGGGCAAGAAGATCGAGCTGCGGGAGATGTGGATGGCCATCGTCACCATCCTCATCGCCGGAGTGGTGGTCCTGATCTTTTCCGGCCTGGCCATGCTCACCCCCTCTGCCGTGGCCTCCATGGCCAATCCCGGCGCGCATGGCCTCTCCGAAGTGCTCTACGCCTTCGCCTCCATGGCCAACAACAACGGCAGCGCTTTTGCCGGACTTGACGGCAACACCCCCTTCCACAACCTGCTCGGCGCCCTGGCCATGCTGATCGGCCGCTACGTGCCGGCCATCGCGGTGCTGGCCATGGCCGGCGGCCTGGCGGCGAAAAAATACGTGCCCCCCAGCCTGGGCACCCTGCCCACCGATAGATTCCCTTTTGCCTTCTGGCTGACCCTGGTCATCCTCATCGTCGGCGCCTTGACCTTTTTCCCGGCTCTGGCCCTGGGGCCGATGGCCGAACACCTTACCATGGCGGGAGGAAACTAAGGCCATGTCGAAGCATCTGCCTGAACGGGAATCGATCTTTGATCCGGCATTGCTGCGCGCCGCGTTCAGCGAATCGATCAGGAAGCTCGATCCCCGCATTCTCTGGCGCAATCCGGTGATGTTCGCGGTGGAGATCGCAAGCTGCATCACGGTGGTGACCTTCCTGAGGTCGCTCACCGGCGCGGGCCGCGAACCGGCCTGGTTCACCGGCCTGGTCGCGCTCTGGCTCTGGCTGACCGTCATCTTTGCCACATGCGCCGAGGCGCTGGCCGAAGGCCGGGGCAAGGCCAGGGCCGCCTCTTTGCGCAAATCGCGCACCGACGTGATCGCCAAACGCCTCGCCGGCCCCGATCGGGCCGGCGAAACCACCAGCGTCCCGGCCAGCGCCCTGCGCAAGGGGGATCACATCCTGGTGGAAACCAACGAGATCATTGCCGGCGACGGCGAGATCGTCTCCGGCGCCGCCCTGGTCAATGAGTCAACGGTGACCGGCGAATCGGCCCCGGTGGTGCGTGAATCCGGCGGCGACCGCAGCGCGGTGACCGGCGGCACCACGGTGGTTTCCGGCACCATGGTGGTGCGGATCACCGTTGACCCCGGCGAGACCTTCCTCGACCGGATGATCTCCCTCATCGAGGGGGCCAAGCGGCGCAAGACCCCCAACGAGGTGGCGCTGGAGGTACTGCTCATCGCGCTCACCCTGGTCTTCCTGCTGGTCTGCGCCAAC
>JAJZSH010000097.1 GCA_021822005.1 Deltaproteobacteria bacterium
AATATGTTTTTCCAGTCTCTTTTTGCGGAGAGCGCTGAAAAATTTAAAGGAAAGAATATATCCGGCGCAGGTAAACGGGATTGCCAGCAGGACTCCGCCCAGAAGCATGACCGCAACAGCCTCAAGGCCCAGCTGTCCGAGGGGGGCAAGGCTTTGTTTGAAGCTCGTGTCAGAGGCGAACAGGCACAGCAGGGTCTGTATCCGGTCCCAGGAGAGATGCCCGGGAAGCAGCCAGTTTCCCACCCGCCAGGAAAAATAATATTGTGGCAGCCAGGTAAGGGGATTGCTGATCGCCGTGGCCGCGATCAAGGCGGCCAGGATGTTTCCCCGCAGGAGCCAGGCAAGGATGATGATGAGCGCGCTGTGCAGGGGAATGGTCGGGGTAATGCCGACAAAGAGACCAATGGCCATACCCAGGGCCAGGGAATGCGGGTCTCCCTGTAGCCGGAGAAATTTCAGGTAATAGTATCTTGCGGCGCGGTTGGGCTTCATGGTTCGGCACGGACTTCGGGCGGAGTCGGCGGACTTCCCCCGAAAACAGGCCCCGGATGCAGGAACGGCGAGCGGGAATAGGCATCCGTGTCAAACGAGGTCGTGGCTTTTTCGGAAAAATGATAAAAGCCTGCCAGGGCGATCATCGCGGCATTGTCCGTACACAGTTCAAGGGAGGGCATGAAAATCTTGATGTTTCGTTCGGCGCCAAGGTTCTGGAGGGAGGCGCGCAATCTGGAATTGGCCGCCACTCCTCCGGCCAGGGCAACGGTGGATATTTGGTGCATCTGTGCGGCCTTGAGCACTTTTTCGCACAGCACCTCCACCACGGCTTCCTGAAAAGAAGCGCAGACATCGGGGATATTGAACGGCTCGTTTTTTTGCCGGCGTTGGTGGACATAGTTGGCAACCGCGGTTTTCAGACCGCTGAAGCTGAAATCGAGACTGTCCGGGGCAAGCCAGGCGCGCGGGAAGGGGATCGCGGCAGGGTTTCCTCCCTCGGCCAAACGGCTGATGACCGGCCCGCCTGGATATTTGAGACCAAGAATCTTGCCCACCTTGTCAAAGGCCTCGCCTGCCGCATCATCACGGGTTCTGCCCAAGGGTTGGATGGCGGCGTGGTCATGGACCAGGAAGATGCTGGAATGTCCTCCGGAAGCGACCAGGGCGATGTAGGGGAATTCCGGGTGCTCCTTTTCCAGAAAAGGGGAGAGGAGATGCCCGACAATATGGTCAACCCCCACATAGGGGATGCCTTTCACCGCGGAAATGGCCTTGGCGAAGGAAAGGCCGATGAGCAGCGAGCCGACAAGACCTGGACCCTGGGTGACGGCCAGGCCGTCAAGATCGTTCAGGGTGACGCCTGCTTGGGTAAGGGCCGCCTCCACCACCGGATAGATGTTTTCCAGATGCTTCCGGGAGGCAAGTTCCGGAACCACGCCGCCGTATGGGCTATGCACGGCCACCTGGGAGTTGATGACATTGCTCAGCAGGGTGTTGCCGTCGCGCAGAACCGCAGCCGCTGTTTCATCGCAGGAACTTTCAATGCCGAGGATGAGCATGAACGGTTTTTCCCAGGGTAAGCCGTTGGAACAAAACTTGCCATTTCAATGGCAAGAACGGCATAAGGAGCCGTAACGGAATGGTTAAAAAACAATGGTTATTCCGTAACGGCTCCTAAATTTTAAGGGTGGGCTTGAAACTTGAAAAATGACGATTGACGAATGCTTCCGGGCATCGTAGTCTTACGTCCTTTATTATGTAGCAGGAAAGCCGGAAAAAATCAAAGATTGATGCAGGCGGCGCAGACGATTTCATCCGGACCTCCGAGGGTGGGGTGTCGGTCCAGGAGATTTCCCCCTGCTTGCCGCTTCTCTTTCGAGAGATACTACCACCCATGACGCGCATGACAACCAACCACGGACGATATGCAGTGAAGAAACCAACAACTCCCGGGTCTCCGTCTGAATCGGCTCTTTCCGGTCAGCCCCAGGGAGAGCGCCTGACGGACATGTTTGCCCGTTCCATCAGTTATCTGCGGATCTCCCTCACCGACCACTGCAATCTCCGCTGTCTGTACTGCACGCCGCAGGAAGGGCGGATCAAATTGGCAAGCGAGGAGCTGCTGCGGTACGAGGAGATTCTCCGGGTAGTGCGTCTTGCCGTTTCGCTTGGCATTGAAAAAGTCCGGCTGACCGGCGGTGAACCCCTGGTGCGGCGGGATGTGCTCCCCTTTATCAAGGCATTGGCCGAAATCCCGGGGCTTACGGACATTCGTCTTACCACCAACGGCGTCTTGCTGGCCGACCATGCCGAGGCCTTGCAAAAGGCCGGGATCAGCAAGCTGAATATCAGCCTTGACACCCTGCGCCCGGAGCGTTTTCGTCAGATCACCGGGGTTGACGCCTTTGCCCGGGTCTGGGCCGGGATCAGCAAGGCCCGGGAGCTTGGCTTTTCCCCGATCAAACTGAACGTCGTTGCCCTGAAGGGGGTAAACGATGACGAGTTCATCGATTTTGCCCGGCTGACCCTTACGGAGCCTCTGCAGATTCGTTTTATCGAGTTCATGCCCATTGGCGCTTCGGCCCTCTGGGACAAAGGGAAATACATCAGCTCCCAGGGGATCATGGAACTCATCAGGCCCCTGGGTCCGCTTGAGCCGGTACCGGCGAAGCGTATGGACGGGCCTGCCCGGATTTACCGGTTTGCCGAGGCTGCCGGCAGTATCGGGTTTATCAGCCCCATCAGCCATCACTTCTGCGACCGGTGCAACCGCTTGCGGCTCACTTCGGAAGGCAGATTGCGGTCCTGCCTTTTGTCCGACCAGGAAACCGATCTCAGGGAGAAGCTGCGCAGCGGGGCGACCGATGCAGAGATCAGGGAGCTTATCATCGCGGCTATTCTTAACAAGCCGAAGGGGCATGCCATTTCGGCGGACGGCGAGGGGAACTGCCACGGGCAGATGTCACGGATAGGGGGATAAAAAGAGGGGCAAGGAAGAAGGTGCAAGGTTCAAGGTGAAATATCTCAACTCCTTGCACCTTGAACCTTGTACCTGCGTTATTCTCCCAACCGGGGGTAGGACCCCAGCCACTCGAAATACGAGCAGATTTCTTTGAGCCTTTCACAGCCATCCCTGACAATGTCATCCTCCAGATGGCCAAGCATGTCGATGAAGAAAAGATAACGGCCCGGTTCGTCCTTGACCGGACGGGATTCGATCCGGGTCAGGTTGATGGAGCGCTGGGCCAGGATGCTCAAGGCGTCGTTCAAGGCGCCGGGTCGGTCCAGGAGGCTGACCAAGAGAGAGGTCTTATCCTTGCCGCTTCTGGAGGGCGATTCCTTGCCGATGAGCAGGAAACGGGTGGTGTTGCCCCGGTAATCCTCGATTCCCTTGACCACGGTCTGCAACTGGTAGGTGGTTATGGCCAGCGAGCTGGCAATGGCTGCCACGGCAGGGTCTTCCGCAGCCATTTTCGCGGCGACGCTGGTGCTGAAGACGTCCTGGACCGTGACGTTGGGAAGATGTTTTTTCAGCCATTGCCGACACTGGGCAATGGGCTGCGGATGGGAAACCACCAGCTTGACGTCCTCCATATTGCCTGATTTGTTGACCAGGTTGTGGACGATTCCCAGATTCAATTCCCCGCAGATCTTGACATTGTACTTGATGAAGGAGTCCAGGGTCGAGGTGACCGCGCCTTCAATGGAGTTTTCCACCGGGACAATGCCGTATTGGGTCCTGCCCCGTTCCACCTCGTCAAAGATGTCCTCAATGGTTTCCAGGGGGAGATACTTGGCGGCGTGTCCGAAGTATTTCACTCCGGCCAGATGGGAAAAAGTTGCTTCAGGACCAAGGTAGGCGACCTCCACCTTTTTCTGTGAGAGTCGGCAGGTGGTGATGATCTCGTGGAAGATGCTCATGAGGGGCTGCTCGGGAAAGGCGCCGTTGTTTTCCGCGAGCAACCGTTCAAGGATCTGTCGTTCCCGCAACGGATCCCATTTGGCCTTGTTGTTCTGGTCCTTGAGTTCGCCGATTTTTCTGGCGCAGAGCAACCGTTTTTTGAGAAGCTCTAAAAACTGGCTGTCTATGGCGTCGATCTGTTGCCGGACATCGGCAAGGGTGAGGTCTTTTTTGTTTTTCATCATGAGATTGCTGGGTTTTGAGGGCTGTATTTCTGTAACCTGTTTGGGGTATGCCCCATTTCGGGGGCAAGGCTTTTGTGATTTCAGGCAATTTCCCTTGGGCACAGTGACTTTCTTAATCGTATCCAGGGAAAAATAAAAGGGAAAAGTTCTGCCTGTCCGTCAGGGGCTGTTTCCGCAAGGAAAGTCGCCGGGCAAGGGGATTATCTGTTTGCTTCTCCTGGTGGATAATGTATAAACGTCTTAATGAGATATTCTTGGCTTTGCTCTAACGGCAAGGCCATATTGTGTCAATCAGAAAGAGAAAAAACGCGCAATCGCTTCTCCGGTCCGGATCATGAAAGTAAAAAACTGCATGCAGAAAGACCTGATCACCATCGGCAAAGACGCTCTGTTGCAAGAGGCGGGGGCGTTGATGAAAAAACATTCCATCCGCCATCTGCCGGTGGTGGAGGACGGGCAGCTGGTTGGTTTTATAACGGAAAGCGATTTGCGGCAGTATTCTTTCCCTTCGCAGGAGAAGGATATCCAGGTGCGCGAGGTGATGGTGCTTAACCCCATTACCGTCAATATCAACGCCAGCATTGAGAAGGCTGCCCGGCTCATTCACGATTACAAGATCGGCGGGTTGCCGGTTCTTGACAAGAAGAAACTGGTGGGGATCATCACCGCCATTGATTTGCTCTCGGCCTTTATCAACATGATGGGTCTGTTGCGGGACTCATCGCGGCTGGATATTCTGGTCGGCAAGGCCGGCGGGGTCGAGGAAGTCACCAGGATCATTAAAGAGCACGGGTGTGAGATAATCAGTGTGGCAACGGAAAGCCATTCTTCCCGGCGGAAATTGTATTGCTTCAGGCTGGAGAAGGGTGAGTTGGACAAAGCGATCGAGGCCCTGGAAGATGCCGGCCACAAAGTTGTCTCGGTGGTGGATTAACTTCCGGCCATGGCGTGATTATCCCCGGGAAGGAGCGGGTTACATGAGCGAGTTCAAGGTTCAGAAAACATACGAAGAAATCAATGCCAAAATCAAGGCGGGTCAGGCTGTGGTGGTCACCGCCGAAGAGATGGTAGGCATTGTGAAAAAGCATGGTCCGGTTGAGGCGGCCAGAAAGGTGGATGTGGTCACCACCGGCACCTTCTCGCCCATGTGTTCTTCCGGCGCTTTTATCAATTTCGGTCACTCCAATCCCACCACCAAGGCGCTCAAGGTGTGGTTGAACAATGTCCCTGCCTATGCCGGGCTTGCGGCGGTTGATGTCTATATCGGCGCGACGGAGCCGACCGAGGATGATCCATTGAACAAGGTTTTCCCCGGTGAATTTCTTTATGGCGGCGGGCATGTGCTTGAAGATCTGGTGGCCGGGAAAAAGGTGCTGCTCAAGGCTGTTGGCTATGGAACCGACTGCTATCCCAATAAAAATCTGGAAAAAGAGGTGACGCTCGCCGAGTTGCCCTACGCGCTCCTGGTGAATCCCCGCAACTGCTATCAGAATTATAATTGCGCCATTAATCTTTCCGAGCGGACCGTCTATTGTTACATGGGCACGCTGAAACCCCAGGTGAGAAATGCGACTTTTTGCAGCGCCGGCGAGTTGAGTCCCCTGTTGAACGATCCATTTTATAAGACCATTGGCTTGGGGACGAGGATATTTTTAGGGGGCGGAATCGGTTATGTGACCTGGCATGGCAGTCAGCATAACCCGAGAGCCCTGCGTTCGGAAAACGGCACCACCAGAAGAGCGGCCGGCACCCTGATGGTGCAGGGGGATTTGAAGCAGATGTCAGCCCGCTGGCTCAAGGGCGTGAGCATGCAGGGCTACGGGAGTTCCCTGGCCGTGGGAATCGGGGTGCCGATTCCCATCCTGAATGAGGAGATGGCCGCCTATACCGGAGTTTCCGATGCGGAGATCTTTACCCAGATTGTTGATTATTCCTATGACTATTCCCATGGCGTGGCGCGCAACTATGGGGAAGTCAGCTACGCGCAGCTCAAAAGCGGCCAGATCGAGGTGAATGGCAAGATGGTGCCCGCGGCTCCTCTCTCCAGTATGGTTCGGGCCCGGGAAATTGCCGAGACTCTCAAGGGTTGGATAACAACCGGAAAGTTTTTTCTTGAGAAGCCCATCCAGACTTTGCCGTCAGAGTAGGCGCGGCCAGGGTGGAAATTTCTTTATCCAGTAGATACCGTTCGCTGCAAAAGATATTTTCACAACACAGGAAGGTCGCTGTTGCCTTCTCCGGTGGAGTTGACAGCTCCCTTCTTCTGCATGTGGCCTGTGCAACATTAGGCCCTTCCCGGGTTCATGCCTTCCATGCCACATCTGAGCTTTTGTCTCCTGTGGAGACAGAGCGGGTTGAGCGCACTGCACAGGGTCATGGTTGTTTTTTGCATACCATTGAGGTCAAGCCTCTCAGCTGGCCGGAGTTCGTGGCCAATCATTCCGACCGCTGTTATCACTGCAAGAAAAAAATCTATCAAACATTCTTAACAGATCCGCTTTTCGACAAAGGCGCAGCGCTTTTCGATGGCACCAACCATGACGATCTGGCACAAGACCGGCCAGGCCTGAGGGCTGTTTCTGAGTTAAGCGTGCAGACACCACTGGCTGATCTCGGATTCAGCAAAAAAGAGGTCCGCCTGCTCAGCAGGGAGTTTGCCCTGCCAACCTGGGACGCTCATGCATCCTCATGCTTCGCCACCAGGATTGCACACCAGGAACCCATAACCAGAGAAAAAATTTTATTGGTGTCCGAGTGTGAGTCGTTGCTGCAAAACTTCGGTTTTATGGGGGGGCGGGTGCGCCTTTGCCAAGAAACTGCAACCATTGCAGTTCTGCAAAAAGACCTGAGAGAAATACAAAAAAAACAAGTAATTTCAAATATTAATGCGAGCTTTGCATTTCTTGGCCTGCGCAAGGTCGTGATTGATCCACAAGGAAGATCCGGATAAGTGGAGTGATTATCTGCTGAAGGTCGGTGAAAAAATGCATCTCAATGGCGTTTTTTTTTCTTATTTCATCACATTTTTTGTTTGACAGACGCTTTTTTTTATTTGACAATCACATCACATAAGTTTAAACCGCCCCTAAGGCAACTTAATTACGGTGCTTGTAGTAAGGCAGAGAATCTCTAAATTCACGAGGAGGAAGGAAAGGAATGAACAAAAGTGAATTAGTCGAGAACATGGCGAAGGCTGGCGGCATCAGCAAGGCTGCGGCTGAAAAAACCCTTGGTGGCATGCTGGCCGCAGTTACCACCGCTTTGAAAAAGGGTGAGAAGGTAACCTTGGTCGGGTTTGGCACGTTTTCTGTGACCAAGAGGGCGGCTCGTCAGGGGCGCAATCCTCAGACCGGGAAGGCCATCACCATCAAGGCCCGGAAAGTTGCTCGCTTTAAGCCCGGCAGCAAACTTGCTGAATCAGTAAGGTAAGCTGATTTTCATCAGTCGCTGTATCTGTGCAACAGACAAGGCAGGCACTCCTTGAGAAGGGAGCTCCTGCCTTCTTTTTTGTTGACGCCTCAAAAAACTCTGGGTACATATGGTCCACAATTTTTTCTGCCGGGGACCAGCGGGGAGAATATGGGGATATAGTCATGATGTCGGGATGTGGCTCAGCCTGGTAGAGCACATGCTTCGGGAGCATGGGGTCGGAGGTTCGAATCCTCTCATCCCGACCAGTAATAGCAAGGGTTTCCGGTTGATTTCGGAAACCCTTTTTTCTTTGTTTTTTAGCAACATTTAGCAACATGGTGTCTACGGCCAGAAAGCTCCGCCTTTTTCCTTCCACGCCTTGCACTCCACGCACAACTCACATCCTGGTTCTGCCTCCCTGCGTTTCTCTGGGATCGGGTCGCCACACTCCAGGCAATGGGTGAGTGATACCGGAGAGCGCTTGCTCATGTCCTTGGCTGCCAGGGCTATCCCATTCAGGCGCTCCATGGATTCGTACTTGGAGGCGCGGTCCACATCGTCACTCATCGTCGGAGCCCTCTTCATCGCCGCATGGTTTGCCCCAGAGCCATGACCATTCCGCGCATGTCCTCGATATGGTCATGGCTCTTTTCTCCTTGTGTCCAGGGCCTTGTCCAGGCGGTCATACCCTTGCTGCACCTTTTGCCATGCTTCGGGGAGCATCCCCAGGCTCTGCATCTTTAGCGCCACCCGCATATCAGCGTGGGCATGCAGAGCGGCGTCGCGCAGGTGATCCGGTGGTTTGATCTCGATGGAGGTCATGGCGTGGCTGCTCCCATGGCCATGGTCCATTGCTGCAGCGCGATTAGTTGCTCGGCGTTTTCGTGGCAGGTGGTGTAGTTGTCGGCAACGGTGGCGGCAACGGTAGAGAGCGCAACTCCCGAGGGGGCCGCATCAGTAGCTCCGGGGGAGAAGGATATGGTGTTGCTTGCCGCCGCGTTGTGCAGCCGGACAACGCCAGCATTGATAATGCAATCAGCATCAGCTTGCGCATTGACATAGACGGGGACCTCCTTGATGATCGTGGCGCCGCGCTCGCGCACCACCTTTATTTTATCCACATACTCGGTGACCACCTGCACCGTGGCCTCGGCCTGGTGCTGTCCTGCCTGGGCTGCGGACAGGGCCTGGGCCTGTTTATCCGCATCCCACTTGTCCTGAATATGCGCTGCGCCGCTCGACCATCCAATAGCAAGCAGGGCAAGAGCAACGGCCACCGCAGCCATGGTCTTCCAGTATTTGAGCGCGAAGGATAAAATTGTTGCCCAGGGCATGGCTACACCTCCCCAAACCACGCGGCGTATCTTGGCCGCCTGGTGTACATGATGTTGTGGACATATTCCCGGTTGATCTCAAAGAAGCTCTTGCCGTAGCCTTTGGAGGCCTTCTTTGCCTTGAGGCTGTGCAGTTCCACATGGCCAAACCATTTGCCCGGATCGCAGCCAGGGACCCCGGCGCATACCCGGCGATCACTGAGCACCCCGCCCATACCGCCGTTGTATCCGGCAAGGGCCATGGCGAGCCGCTCATTGTGGTCCGGCACAAAACCTAGGCGGCGGAAGCCAGATCTATCCATGAGCACCATGGTTCGCAGTTGCCGCCTAACATCGTAACGGTCCTGCCATTGCCAGTCGCGCAGGGTCACGTCCAGCTTGCGGGCCTCGGCAAAATTATCGAACCGGGCGGTCACCGTGAGCTGGCCCAGGCCGAAGCCGTACTCCCGCTCCGTTTTTAGTTCGGTGCGAGGGTTCCAGCATTTTTTTGAAGTGAGCGATGGGCAGGTCTCCTGCTCTACCTGGGCGGCGAAAACCGCCTTGACTGGAGCGTCCGGCCAATGGCCTTGGATCTCTGTTTGTAGGGTGGGTAGATGGGCAAGGGCTTGCTTGGGTGGCCCCTCTGCCCTTGCTTGTCCGGCAAAGGCCAAAAACAGCAGGCCGGACAGCAGGGCCATGCCAAGCCAGACCACGGCGGCGGGCAGGCTGCCAGCGCGG
>JAJZSH010000098.1 GCA_021822005.1 Deltaproteobacteria bacterium
AGTTTCCGTGTTGCCGCCTCGATGTCCTCGGTGACCGCCCGGTTGAAGAGCAGGGCAAAGACCAGCAGCGACACCAGCAATGCGACGGCCAGAACGAGTACCGCGTTGCGGAAGAGTTTACGGGTGACGCCTTTCCAGGCGATGGCCGCAATGGAGGAGAGAGGGGCGTTCGACATGACGGGATTCCTTCCGGGAGAACGAACCATGATGCGAAAAGCCGGAGGGCCTGAGGCCCTCCGGCTTTGAGAACAGCAACTGTACCGGGAAGAATTACTTCTTCTTGGCAGCCTTGGCGGCCTTGGCCCAGTTGACGTCGATGCCGCAGAGAATCGCGTGCGGGGCGTCGTCGCCGGTGCCGAGCATCTCGTCGTGGCACTTCAGGCAGGCAGAGGTCGGCTTGCCGATGAACTTTTTGGCCGCGACATCATAGAGCTTCAGCTGGCCGTCCATGCGCCACTCGCCGTCCTTCGGGTTGACCGGATCCTCGCAGCCCGGCAGGATCGCCTTGGTGCGGGAGGTGGCGACCACGTACTTGCCGTCCGGGGTGAAGATGGCGTCATGATTCTCTTCCAGCTTCGGCATGGTCTCGGCGTCGATGACCTTGAGGGTCTTGGCGTCAACCAGGAACATGATGTCGCCGGTGGCGTTGGCGATCATCTTGCCGTCCGGAGAGTAGTACTGACGGAAGCTGATGGTCTTCTTGGCGTTGCCGTCGGCCACACCCTTGCGCAGTACCTTCACCTTGCCCTGCTCCAGCGACTTGGCGTCCAGCGCGAACATGTGCATCTTGCCTACGCCTTCGCCCAGTTCCTTGTTATCCGGAGCAACGTCGGACTCGTTCACGGTGAGGAGCACTTCCTTCATGTCCGGCGAGTTGACGCCGTGCATGTACTTGTAGCCCTTCTTGATGTCGGCGTCGGTGCCCTCGAAGAAGATGGTGTGCTTCAGGGACATGTCCTTCTTGGAAACCACGGCGAGGTAGCCCGGCTTGTTCATGGAGATCGGCATGAAGAAGTTCGGGGTCTGGGCAGAGGCGCAGAAGCCGGCCTTGGTGCTCAGGTTGCCTGCCGGAATGGCGAAGGTCTTATCCGCTGCAACCGCGCCGGTCTTCAGGTTGGTCTTGCCATAGTGGTAGGCGTCTTTGGCGCTGTGATCCGGCTTGTAGGTGGACCAGTATATGGTGTTGCGGTCCTTGTTGTCGATGCGGGCATCGTGGACCGGATGGGTGTTGCCGTCGCCGATATCGATCTTGTCGAGTTCGCTGATGGTGATCGGGGTCTCCGCCTTGGTGTCGATCTTGAAGACCGCCTTGGCGAAATGGCCGCCCATGCCGGCGATGTACGCGGTGCCGGCATAGTTCTCGGCGTCGGCCGCCGCGGTGAGGCCAATGAGCCCTGCGGTCATGGCACCGGCGACGATGGTCTTGAACCAGATGCTTTTCGAGATTTTCATGTGTTCTCCTCCTTACGGACTTGTAATGAAACAGCGCATATCCGCCAACCACTGGCATTGACTGACTTTCCTGCATGATGCAAAAAATCCGGGAGGCTGTCGGCTCACAGCCTCCCAGGGTCAGTCATGATATCTGATTAAATACCACTCTGTGGCAGTTTTTCAAAGGATAACGCGTTCTGAAGATACCGGTTTTCACATATTTTGCAAGGCCTATGTGGGGTGGTGGCAAAAAAGCTTCTCCGTAGAGCGGTGCGGTGTTTCAAAGTGCAACGGCGTCTTTTGCGAGGAGTTTTTCCGCGTGCCTCTTGAGAATATTTAATGTATCGCTTATGCTGCGAAAGGTCGGGGCACGCAAAGGCACACTGACCGCGAAAGTTTCATGCAAAAGGGGATCACTATGGCGGAACTCATCGGGTGTTGGAATCTTTCGAAACACTATGCAGCCGATGGCAGGGCAGTGGCTGCAGTGGAGCAGGTCAACCTCAGTGTCGGCCGGGGTGACTTTGTCGTGATTCTCGGTCACTCCGGTTCGGGCAAGACCACGCTGTTGAGCCTTATTGGCGGACTCACCGTGCCGGACGTCGGCGAGGTGGTGATCGACGGGGTGGAGAACTGGCACCAGGACGACAACGCCCTTTCCGCCATGCGGAATCGCAGGATCGGCTTTATTTTTCAGTTCGCGAGCCTCATCCCCTCGCTTACCGTGCTGGAAAACGTACTGCTGCCCCTGGCCTTCGGCGAGCACGCCAAGGCTGGCCGTGAGCAGGCCATGGAGATGCTTACCCTGGTGGGCCTGGCGGACAAGGCCAATGCCTTTCCGGCCCAGCTTTCCGGCGGCCAGCAGCGGCGGGTGGCCATTGCCCGGGCCTTTATCAACAACCCCGAGGTGATTCTGGCCGACGAGCCCACCGGCGACCTCGATGAGGAGACCGAACAGGATATCCTGGCACTCTTCCGCAAATACAATGCGCAGGGCACCACCTTTCTGGTGGTGACCCATAACAACGATCTTGCCGCTACCCAGGCCAACCCCAGAGTCTTTACCATGCGGCAGGGCGTGCTGGATGAGGCGGCGTAACCAGATGCCCATGGTCCGCCGCCCCCTTGTTCGTCTGCTGGTCCTTCTTCTGGTGCTGTTCTTCGCCGGCTGCGACGGGGGCAAGCCGGGCAAGCCCCTCACGCTCGGCGATCAGGCCCCGGCCTTTACCGCACGCGACCTTGCCGGGCAAACGATTTCGCTGGCCGCCTGGCAGGGTAAGCCGGTGATCCTGCGTTTCTGGTCAACGGACTGCAAATACTGCCGCGCCGATACCCCGATCTTTAATTCCTATTTCGACAAGTATCAGGAGCGAGGGCTCAAGGTCGTCTACATCAGCCGCAACCCCGACGAGAAGACGGTGCGCGACTTTGTCGCCGATCTTGATATCCGCTTTCCGGTGGTGATCGACACCAGGGGCGAGCTCGCCGCCCTCTATCATGTAAGGGTGGATCCCCAGACCATCATCATCGACCCCGAACAGAAGATCGTCGCCGCCATCCTGGGCGGGGTGAGCGAGGCGGAATTGCAACGGCTGCTGGGGGCCTACCTGTAGGGAGATGCCCATGAAGAAAATCCTGCTTGCGCTCCTGTTGCTGGTTGCCGGGCCAACCTTGACCTTGGCCGAACCCGCGGCCACGATCGGCGCCAAAGAACGCTGCCCGGTCTGCGGCATGTTCGTGGCCAAGTACCCCAACTGGGTGACCCGGGTTCGCCCGGCCGATGGCGCGGTCCGCTTCTTCGACGGCATGAAGGACCTCCTGGCCTATTACTTCCAGCCGGCCCAATATGGCGGCAAGGAGGGGACTATCTCCGAAATTTGGGCCAAGGATTACTACACCCTGGCGTGGCTCGATGCCCGTGCTGCCTATTATGTAGTGGGCAGCGACATCTATGGCCCCATGGGACCGGAATTCATCCCGTTTGCCAGCGAGAAGGCTGCCCAGGCCTTTGCCAGGGACCACCACGGCAAACAGGTGCTGCCCTTTAAGGCGATTACCGAGGAGCTGGTCGAGTCACTCCGAGCTGGCCAACAGATGAGGCACTGAACCATGCGGCCGGCCAGCCTGCTGTTTCTGATCGTTGCTCTGCTGCTCGCGATTGACGCGGGGTTGCTCGCGGCGGGTCAGCAACGGCGGGTGGCCCTGGATCGCAATCTGCCGCTCATCCATGCCGTGACCGCTGCCTTGGGGTTGAGCGACCTTTGCGTTGCCACCGAGGCGCGCTACACCCGCCATCCCGCGGTGAGTGATCCGCTGGTGCCCTTCATGGATCACCCTGCGGCCATGGAGCACTTTCCCACCGGCTCCTTCTGGACGCCGCCCGGCCGTTCATGAACGCCACCATTGAAAAACACCTCAATATCCTCGACTACGCGCTCTCCTCGCTCTGGCGCCGCCGGCTCAAGAACGGCGGCATCATCGTGGTCTTTGCCGCGGTCATCTTTCTCGTTGCCTCATTCCAGTTGGTGACCGGCGCGCTTACCGAAACCGCGGGCCGGGTATTGACCGCCACCCCGGAGATCACCATCCAGCGCATGTCCGCCGGCAGGCAGGAGGCGATTCCGCTCGTCTACGGAGACCGTCTGCAGAAGATATACGGCATCCGCGCCATCGTGCCGCGGGTGTGGGGCTATTACTTCGACGAGGTGCGGGGTGCGAACTACACCGTGCTCGGCGTGGCGCCGGGTATGCCGCAGGGTGACGAATTGAGCGGCGCGGTAATTGGCAACACGACGTGGCCGCCAGAGCCGGGGAGAGTAGTGATGGGCCGCGCGGCTGCCGCAACCCTTGAACTGCAACCCGGTCAGCTTTTCTCCTTTTTCAGGCCCGATCTCTCGCTCAAGGCGATGACCGTGGCCGGTGTCTTCCGGCCGGAGACCGAGCTGCTCACTGCCGACCTCATTGCCATGCCCTTGGCCGATGCCCGCGATCTTTTCGTTGTTCCCGCCACGCAGGCCACGGACCTCTGCGTTTACGTGGCCAACCCGGCCGAGATCGCCACCATTGCCGAAAAGATTTCAAAAATCCTGCCCGACACCCGGGTGCTCACCCGACCGCAGATTCAGAAGACCTATCAGGTGGTCTTCGGCTGGCGCAGCGGTTTTGCCTCGGTCTGCCTGCTGGCTGCCCTGGCCGCCTTTGCCATCCTGGCCTGGGATAAGGCCTCGGGGCTCTCCCCGGAAGAACGGCGCGAGATCGCGATCCTGAAGATCCTCGGCTGGGAGACCTCGGACGTGCTGGCCCTGCGCTTTTGGGAGGGGGGGCTGGCGGCAGGGCTCGCCTTTCTCCTCGGCACCACCCTGGCTTATTTTCATGTGGCCTTTGGCGGTGCCGCGCTTTTTAAGCCGGTGCTGGTGGGGTGGTCGGTGCTCCAGCCCGCCTTGACCCTGGCCCCCCAGGTGACGCTGAAAGAAGTGCTGCTGCTGCTGGCCTTTACCGTGCTGCCCTATCTGGCGGTCACCGTGATCCCGGCCTGGCGCGCAGCCAGCGTGCCGGCGGAATCGGCTCTGAGCGGGTGAGACGATGTTGATCGAACTTGATTCCGTCACCAAGATTTACAACCAGGGGCAAATCAACGAGGTGCAGGCTCTGAGCGAAGTGTCGCTCGCCATCGCCCCGCAGACCATGGTCTGCCTCAAGGGGCCGAGCGGCTCCGGCAAGAGCACCTTGCTCTCCATCATCGGCTGCATCTTCGCGCGCACCAGCGGCCGGGCCACCATTGCCGGCAAACCGCTGGCCCGGCTGCCGGATCGCTTCCTCACCGTGCACCGCCGCGCCACCATCGGTTTTATCTTCCAGCGCTTCAATATCCTGCCGGCCCTGTCGGTGGCAGACAACATCTCCCTGCCGTTGTTGCCCCTCGGGGTTTCGCCCAAGGCCCGGCGCGAGCGGGTCGGCCTGCTCATGGACCAGCTCGCCATCCGCCACCGCGAGCACTTCCCGGCCGGCCAGGTCTCGGGCGGCGAGCTGCAACGGGTGGCCATCGCCCGGGCGCTCATCAACGATCCGCCCATCATCCTGGCGGACGAACCCACGGCCCACCTCGATTCCCGCCTGAGCCGCGAGTTCATGCAGATCATGGCCGACCTGAAACAGGCCGGCAAGACCATCGTCATCACCTCCCACGACCCGCTGGTGACCGAGCATCCGGCCATCGACCGGGTGATCGGAGTCAAGGACGGCCGGATCGATGTTCCTTAACGCCTGGAGTCTGGCCCTTACCCTCACCAGCATTGCCGCCATCGTGCTGGGCGCCATTGCCTGCCGGACCGCGATCCGGGTGCTGCGCCACTGGAACCCGGCCAGCGACAGTGAGCGCCAGATCAGGCTGGAAGGGGAGATCTGGCTCTCTTCCACCCTGGTGGCCTACGGCCTGGGCTTTCAGATTGTCTCGCTCGTTCTTTTCGTGCTGGCGGCCGACGAGTTCTGCAGGGTGATCGTCGGCGCCATGTGCGCCACCGGCGCCCTGCTCGCCAACAGTTACGGGATGCCCTCCCTGTTGGTCAAGCTGGGCGGGGTCTTTTTTTATGGTCTCTGGATTGTGCTGCACCAGCTCGATATCCGCTCCGAATCCTACCCGCTGGTACGGATCAAGTACCTCTACCTGCTCCTGCTCTATCCACTGATGATCGTGGACGTCACCCTCCAGAACTTATACATCGCCGGACTCAAGCCGGACATCATCACCTCCTGCTGTGCCGTGGTCTTTGCCGCCGCCACCGGTGGCGGGCTCAATCTTCTCCATGTCGGCGCCGAAGAGGTTCAGTTGGTTTTCTATTATCTGACCATGGCGTTGCTCGCCGGCCTGGGCGGCTGGCTGCTGTGGCGCTGGAACCGGTGGCTCCAGGCCCTCTATGCCGTGGGCTGGCTCTGGTTCTTCGGGCTGGCCCTGGTGGTGATCACCACGGTGATCTCGTCCTATATCTACGCCATGCCCTACCACCACTGCCCCTTCTGCATTCTGAAACCGGGATATCATTACATAGGCTTCGCCATTTACGGCACGCTGATTCTCGGAGCCTTCCTGGGGATTTCCGCAGCAGTGGTGGAGCCGTGCAAAAGAGGGGTAGGGCTGGAGGCGGTGGTGGGATCGTATCAACGGCGGGCGGTGCTGGTCTCGCTTGGCCTCTTGCTGCTTTTCGCCGCGCTGACCAGCTACCACTACCTCAAATACATGATCCTCGGCGGGGAGGGGTAGAGCACCTCGGAAACAACATGGCCGAGTTCTGTTATGAGGAACTTGGCTGCGGAGGAGGTGCGAAGGGGCTGGCGCGAAACACCCAACCCCTTCGCATTATTTTTTAGAACAGCTTGCCGAACTTGAATACCAGACCGGCGGCGATAAAATCTATATCGGTGTCGGATACGTCATTAAACCGTGTCCAGTCGGCCTTGACCGTGATGATGTCGGTCACGTCATAGCTAAGGCCGGCGCCGAAATACACGTCGGTGCCATCATCGCTGGCGGTCGCTTCACTGCTGCCAGCGTAAACGGTTCCGCCGTAGGTCAGGCTTCCCGATGCAATCGCTTTGACATCAACATCCCAGGAGAAAAGGCCGACCTTGGCATACAAGTCAAGACGGTCGGTTACAGGGAAAGAGACCTGAGGGCCAAAATAAAATCCGTCCGTCTCGGCTTCGAGATTGACCGTGCCGGTGGCTGTGAATGGTGCTCCGTTATAGGTTCCCGAGTAATTTCCGGTCGCCGTGGCCGTTACTTCGCCAAGGTTAATGTATCCTGCTTCAAAAGCCAGATATTTGTTGAACTCGTAGCCTATGCCGACCGAATAACCGATATCGGTATCGTCAACGTCAAAACCAGCCAGATCATCCATATCCGCTCGTGTCTGGCCGATGCTCGCAGTGGCATAGAGGCCGGAAGCCCATTTGGTGGTCGCCTCGGCGGCGTTGGCCGGTGCGGCGGCAAGAGCCAGCAACCCCGTGAGCAGCAGTACTCCGCTTGCCTTGTAGAACTTTTGCATCTCCTTCTCTCCTTGTGATGTATTGGTGGGCCGGAGCCGCAAAGCATTTGCGGCACTCGATTATAACAAACACTACACATATAAATTGTGTTTTTCAATGGATATTTACAATCAATACATGCGGTAGTTTGATGCGGCAAGGGTCTGTATAGTGGCTTCATGCCACGGGACATCATCACAAGCGCGGAGATTGGCGCGGCGATCCGCAAGCGCCGGAAGGCGCTCGGACTTTCACAGGAGCAGTTGGCCGAAAAAGTGGGGGTGTCGTACCAACAGGTGCAGCGGTACGAAAACGGGAGCAGCTCACTTAACGTGGAAAACGTGCAGCGGATTGCCCGCGCCTTGGGTTTGCCGGCAACTGCTTTCTTTGAAGCAGGTGCTCAGCCGGTGGTGGATTCAGGTTTGCCTTTCTGGTCTTCCGACGAAAAAACGCTGCTCCGGTATTTTCGTGATCTTGCCGCTCCGGCAGACAAGAAGCTCGTCCTCAGCGTCATCCGCAGATTCGTCAAAAAATAACAAAATACAACCGACGCTTCAGGCCGTTTTTCGACCGCGGTTCGTGCAGTCGCCGGTGGCGGCCTCACGCGCTTTTCATCGCCTGGACATAGACCTCGCACCCCCTCGCATTGGCTGTGAGTTCCTCGGCGCAGGCCGCCCCTCACTGGCATGGGATAGTGCGGCCTTTGGCGGCTGGAAACGGTGACGCCAAGGTTACGGGGACGGCAACTCCCAAGTTGTCCAGCCGTCCATGGCCGTGACTTTTGATGCCAGATCAAAGGGCTGCTTGGTCGTACAGGCGATAAAGGAATGGGCAATGGCCTCGGCCCCGTAAAAATCACTCAACCGTGCAATGCCTCGCAGATCCTGCCATCCTGGCCGTTCGGCAAGCTTGCATTCGATTGCTGTCAGCCTGTTGTCGGACTCAATAAGCAGATCCACTTCGTTGCCGCCCCGATCGCGCCAGTACCAGAGCGAAGCGGCGGGCTTGTGCCAGTCGCGCCACTTTTGCCACTGACTGATCACATGGTTCTCCCACAATGCCCCGGCCGAGGAGCTGTTCCACAATGATTCCGCCGACTGGAATCCCATGAGGAAAGCGGCCAGCCCCGTATCCGTGAAATACAGTTTCGGCGACTTCGCCAGTCTCTTGCCGAGGGACTTGTAGTAAGGTTCCAGCAGGATGATCTGGTTTGACGCCTGCAAGACACTGATCCACTGTCGGGCCGTGGTGGCGGAAATGCCCACGTCGCGCCCGAGTTCCGACATGTTCAGGGTTTGGGAGCAACGGGCGGCACACGCCCGCAGGAACCGTTCAAAATCCCGGAGATTGCCAACCTGGAGCAGGTTACGCACGTCCCGCTCAAGATAGGTGGCGAGATAGCCCTGATACCAGCGATCCCGTGGGACAGGATTGTCGGGATCATCCCACAAGCGCGGGAATCCTCCGCGCCAGAGGAATTCCCGCCAGAGGGTATCGTCAGCCGATTCGTGGGCCGCCTGCCATTCGAGGCCGGAAAGTCCGGAAAAGGGGATGACCGCAGCCCGTCCTGCCAGGCTGTCCGCCACGTTCTTCATCAGCATGAAATTCTGCGACCCGGAAAGGATAAAGAGCCCGTTCCGTGGTCGATTCTGATCGACGAAGGTCTTGATTTGCCTGAAAAAAGCGGGCGCGTACTGGATTTCGTCGAGAATCAGCGGCGGCGGAAATTGCCGGAGAAAGTCATCGGGCCTTGTCTCCGCCATTTCCGCATTGGCGGAGACATCAAGCGAAACGTAGCGATAGGAGGCAAAGGTTCGCTCCATCACGCTCGTTTTTCCGACCTGCCTTGGCCCGACTACCACGACAACCGGAAAAGAGGCCGCGATCCTGGTGAGTTCTTGCGCTATTTCCCTTTTAATCCACATCGCTTGACAATTTTAAGTTTAAAAAGTGAAATTGTCAAGTTGCCGGTTTCGATCTGTAGCGAGCAAATAAACTGTCCGGTGTTGTAGCAGATGAATTGTCCGGTTTTTCTGGTTGTCAAGGAGGTGACCGGATGAATCGGACGCAATGGCTGCAGGAGACCCGGAT
>JAJZSH010000099.1 GCA_021822005.1 Deltaproteobacteria bacterium
GGAAGACTCGGCCTTCATGGACGAGGCGCCGCCAGAAGGCTGGGGTCCGAAGCGGAACCAGTTCGTGTGGGCCCACGGCCGCAACGAGCAAACACCGCTCACCCCGCGCTTCGTGCTCAATGCGGCCGGGGTGCCGCATATGCTCAACCATTGTAGCCGCTGCGCCGGCACCTTCTACAGTGTTGTGGAGGCAACATTGAATTTACCGCCCTATGAAATAGGGAATTACTGTGATTACGAATACTGCGATTACCTGATCAGCATGGGATCCAACGTCACCCAGGCGGATTACCCGATGCAGACCAGGACCCGCTACTTGCAGAAGTTCGCGAAACGGGTCGGCCCCGATGCGAAGAAATTCAAGCACGTGGTGGTGGATCCCCGTTTTTCCAACGCCGCGGCCAAGGCCACCCATAACGGGGTCGGCGAATGGATACCCATCAAGCCGGCATCGGACGCCTATTTCCTGCTGGGCATGATCCAGTGGATCCTGGCCAACAACGGCTACAAGAAGGAATACCTCTCCCTGCCCAACGAAAAGGTCGCCAAGGCGCAGGGTTACCGGACCTGGACCGACATGACCTATCTGGTCGGCACCAAGGAACCCAAGACCTTCCTGAGCGGCAAGGACGCCGGGCTTGGCCAGAGCGACTACGTGGTGCTGATCAGCGGCAAGCCCACCATGTTCCAGGAAGCGGCCGGCCCGGCCGATCTCGATGCCTCTGTCGTGGTCAACGGGAAGGAATACAAGACCGTTTTCCGGCTGCTCAAGGAGCGGGCTCAGGAAAAGACCCTGGCCGAATGCGAGGCGGTCTGCGACATTCCCGCCGGCACCATCGCCAGGGTTGCCAGGGAGTTCACCTCCGCCAGGCATCCGGTCATCGAGATGTTCCGCGGCCCGGTACAGCAGAGCAACGGCTGGTACAACGGTCAGGCCCTCTGCATCATCAACATGCTGGTGGACAACATCGACCGCAAGGGTGGCTACATCTCGGGCCACGCCGCCTATAAGGGGGACGTCAAGACCGAGAATGGGCGCAAGCCCTCCGGCATCCGGGTCGATACGGCCAAGGCGGTCTATCACGGCAAGAAACCCTTGTCCACCCGGCCGTGGTATTCCGGATACAGCGTCTTGCGCGGGGTGACCCCGAACTTTTTCTCCAGCGTCAGGATGGGATACCCCTACCGGATCAAGGCCTATCTCAACTATTACAACAATCCGGCCTACACCATGCCGTACAACCAGGAGACGGTCGAGGCGCTTCTCGACCTGAAGGCGATGCCGCTTACCGTCTCCATCGATGCCTACATGGGCGAGACGACCGCGCTCTGCGACTACGTCCTGCCCGACACCGAGTACCTGGAGAGGATCGGCGGCTTCAAGACCTACCCGCCGGTGAAGACCCAGGTGTGGGGGGTCAGGCAGCCGGTGGTGGGCTCTTTTGATCCCAGGACCCATGCCTATCGGCCCATCAGGCCCGACACCAGAACGGGCGACGACATCCTGATCACGCTCGCCAAGGAGTGCGGACTGCCCACCTTTGGCAAGGACGGCGGCGGCAAGGGCGTGGACCTCGACAACTCGTGGCAGTTCTGGAACGAATACTACAGGCACAAGGATTTTGCCGACGGCCTGGACCCGAACAAGCCCCTGGCCAAGATGGGTGGCAAGTTCCAGAATCCCGCCCCGAAATACCAGTACGAAACCTGGTCATCCGGCGACTACACCGCTTTTCACGGCGGCCGTAAGGTGAGGCTGCTGATGACCTACCAGGAAAAGGTCGCCACCTACAAAAATGCCATGACCGGGACGTACATGGATGGCCTGCCCATGTACCGGACCATCGTGGATTGTAAGGAGCAGCCCCTGGATCCGGCCATCTACAAAGAGTATCCCTTCCAGCTCCACACCTGGAAGGAGGTGTTTCACACCCAGTCGCGGACCATGAACAACCTCTGGCTGGCCTCGATCAAGCCGCAGAATTACGCCGAGATCAACCCGGCCGACGCCGACCGGCTCAACGTCCAGACCGGCGACTGGGTCAAGGTGAAATCACCTTCCAGCGAGGCGATCGAGTCCGACCGGTACCAGAACTACCGCAAGAACCTCAAGCAGTATTATCCCAACTATCTGGGCGGCGGCTGGTTCAAGTTTCAGATCCGGGTGACGAGCAGAATCAGGCCGGGGTTGTTTTCGGTCAGCCAGTCGTACGGCCGGTTCGGGGCCGGGGCCAGGAAGTGGTACATGGGCGGCAAGGAGCAGCCGCACGATAAACGGGTCGGCGCCGGTTTCCACATCAACCCGCTCTACATGGCCGACCCGGTACTCAAGAACATGGTGCTGGTCGATCCGGTGGGTGGCGGCACCCAGAGCTACGGCACGCCCTTGCGGGTGGAAAGGATATAGGAGGAGGAGATCATGTCGGAACGTGGAGCATTCATAGCGGATGAGGTCACTGCTGCGAGCCTCGGTAAAAAAGGACCGAAGCAGTACACCATCTGGGTGGACCTCGAATACTGCGTAGGCTGCCACGCCTGTACCATGGCGTGCAAGGCGGAAAACAACACCCCGGTCGGCGTTGATTTCAACCGGGTGACCGAGGTGGAGGTGGGCGAGTTCAAGGACCCCAAAGCCAAGCCGGAAGTCAGGGTTTATTTTGTTCCCATGCCCTGCATGCACTGTGGCCGGCCGGCCTGCATGGCCGCCTGCCCGGTCGGGGCAATCAGTAAAAGAAAGGAAGACGGAATCGTTCTCATCAACAAGGACAAGTGCATCGGGTGCCGCTACTGCGCCTGGGCCTGCCCTTACGGACACCCGCAGTTCAACGCCGAGGCCAAGGTGATGGAGAAGTGCACCCTGTGCGTCCACCGGGTGGAAAAGGGGCTCAAGCCCGCCTGCGTGGATACCTGCATCGCCCGGACCAGGTTTTTCGGCGAAATGAGCGATCTGGTCCAGCTCGTCAGGGAAAAACGGGCCAAAAGGGTCTCCCTCGGTTTCATCGGCGGAGAAACCGCCACCGACCCGTCGGTGATCTACACCAAATAATACGATCTCCTCCTCAACCCCATGGAGCGGCCCCCCCTGGGAAAGGGGGCCGCCCTCCCCTTTCCCTCGCAGTTAAGGATTGTGTATGACGATTTTCGAAAAAATAACGGCAGCGATGACCGATCACGCCACCACCATCCAGCCGGCTCTCTGCACCCGCTGCCGGACGCCGAAAAGTGATTGTGCCCTTTGCGCCGACCGGTGTCCTGCCGGAGCGATCACCCTCTCCGGTGCCGGGCCGGAGATCGGGCCGGACTGCCTCGACTGCGGGGTCTGTTACGCGGTCTGTCCCACGGGCGTCTTTGACCGCAAGCAAGGGGGCGATGAGGAGATCATCGCCGGCATGGGCCGGTTGGCGGGAAAAGAGAGCTGCCGCATCTCCTGCCGGCGGGGCGATGGTGATGCCGATTTGCTCGTCCCCTGCCTCGGCCGGCTGACCGAGGTCTTGTTGCTGCATCCCTTGCACCTGAGTCCGCAGATCCGGCTGGAGATCGCGCAGCCCACCTGTGAAGAATGCCCCATGGCCAAGTCCGTTTCCCTCTTCGGGGACCTCTTGGCGCGGGTCGGTCATCTTTATGATCTGGTCGGGGCAGATAGAAAGAGGCTATCCGTTGCCAGGATCCCCCTCGGCCCGCTTCGTAACGGCGCGGCCGAAGGAACCGGTTCCAGGCGCGAATTCCTGGGCGCCGTCCGGGAAAAGGCTGCAGAGGTCATGACGTCCGCCCTGCCTCCGCCTTCCGAGAACGAAAGCGGAGCGGTTGCGGCCGGCAGGGAGAGGTCTGTGAACCGGAAACGGGCCGCCCTTCTTGATTCGCTGCGAGCCCTGGCGGAGAAACCGGAAGGGAAACTGGTCAGTATCCCCGCCTCCGAATCGGTGACGGCGACGCTGGCGATCAATCACCGCTGTACGGCATGCGGCGCCTGCGCAGCCGTCTGCCCCGTCGGGGCGCTGGCGCAGGAAAAGACGGCAACGGCGATCACCATCTTTTTTCAACCGGCGCTGTGCGCCAATTGCGGCATCTGCGCCAGGATCTGCCGGCCGGGGGCAATAGAGAAAAAAGAAGCGGTCGCCCCCATCACCTTGCTGGACCTTGAAGGTGTGGAGCTTTTTTCAGCGACCCGGCAGGAATGCCGCATCTGCCGTCTCGATTTCGTCGGTGAAGGCGTGGACGGCATCTGTCCGCTCTGTATGGATCGACACCGGCGCCAGCAGAATGCCCTCAAAAATCTGTTCGAGACCAAGGAGCTCTGAATTGACCATGAAAAACGACCCGACAGCAACCGGAGAGCGCCAGGAGATGTACCGCTTCCTGGCCGGACTTTTCCTGCGACCGCCGACCGCGGCCCTGTTGGCCCTGCTCGGGGAAGGAGGCGCCGTTGCCCTCTTCCCGGCCGAAGATGAAGCATCGCCCTCGCCCTGGATGCGGGAGGTGAGCACCTTCTGCGAGGAAATCAAGGCGATGCCGGACCCGGTGGGGGAAATGGAGGCCGAACATACGGCTCTTTTTGTCCTCCCGTCGGGGGTACTCCCCCACGAGGCTGTGTATGTCGATGAAAAAAAGCGACTGGGGGGGCGGGTCACCATGGCCGTGGCCCGGTTCTACGAAGAGGCGGTGATCGAGATGAGCGGAGAGTGTATCGAGATGCCTGACCATCTCGGCATGGAACTCGAATTCATGGCCCGCCTCTGCGGTCTCGAAAAGTTGTTCAGAGAGGAAGCTGATCTGATCTCTTCCCAGGTGAGCCTTACCCTCCAAAAGGAATTCATGAACCGGCATCTCGGTTGTTGGGCGCGCCAATGTTGTGAAGAAGTGATGAACAAGGCCGGCTACGGATTCTATCGGGCAGTGGCGCAACTCACCTTGGCTTTCCTGGCCGCCGAGGAGGAGTATCTGGGTCTTAGGCAGACAAACAAGGAGAATTGGGTATGGGAAAACGCAACCGCTTGATGGGCACGTGGTGTTTGCTCCTGCTCGGTACCGCCCTGTGCTCTACGGCGCTGGCGGTGGATGAAACGCCAACGGACAAGGCCGGGAAGAAGTATCCCCATCCCCATACCGTTCACATGAACGTGATGGAACTGAATTTGCCCGAGTTCACCAGGGATGATGTTTCGGACTGGCCGAAACTCGTGCAGGATCTGAAGGCGGCGCCACCCGCCCTGCCACTGAGCGTGGAGGCCCGGATGATGCTCGCCGGTCTCAGGCCGATGGAATTAAGCAACGGCGACCGGCAGGTGCTGGTCAATGAACTGAATAAAATTCTTGCGACCTGGACCGAGGCGGAGGCCGGCAAGGGGAGGCCGCCGGAGGAACTGAAATGGGTGATGCGCGACCGGCTGGTCGGTCTGTTTCCCAGCCTCACGTCGAAAAAGCCGGGCGCTCAACTCGGAAAAATCACCTGCGGCACCTGCCATGAAAGCCAGGTCCGGATGGCCAGGGAATACATGGAGCGGCAAAATCTGACCTCCTTCGATGAAAAGACGGTGCTTGACTGTTTCAACAAGGCGATCACCGGAGAAAAAGGGTTCGGCGAATGCGAGGCAATGGCCGAGACGCTCAAAAAGACGAGAATCGAGCCGTACGGACCGTTGCGGAATTTCATTCAGCGGCCCAGGAAAGAGACGGAAATCAGCTTCTTCGTCGCGATCCATCCGGAGGAGCCCTATACCTTCAAGCCCCTGCTGAAAAGACTGGTCTGCATCGAATGCCATGGCGCCCAGCGGAAGGTGAAGGTACAGAAAATCAGGGGGCGTGACGGCAGGGAAAAGGACATGCCCCTTTTTTACGGCGTCGGCGCCGGCAGCCACAAAAAACAACAACCCGCGCAATCCGCGCCTTAAGCCATGAGGAAAATGAGGAAAATAAAGATATGCAAAGGAGTGGCCGTTTTCTCTCTGTTGCCGGCCGCACTGTTCCCCGCCGCGGCGATGGCGGACGCACCGCCGGCCCCGGATGAGACCCGGGCCTACATCCGGCAACTTGAAAAGAGGGTCTCGGACCTGGAGGCGGTCATCAGTACCCTGGTGGGCGACAAGGGTAAAATTGCCGCGGCGCCGCCGAAGCCGGTCGCCGCCGAAGTCGCCGCCGATGAATGGGGCGCGCCGGCGGTGGTCACGGATACCGCTGCGGGCCGGGATGAGGAGGCCCGGCGCCGGCTCACCGAACTCGAGACCTGGAAAAGAAAAACGGATGCCCGGGCCGCCAAGGAGGCCGAAGAATCCGCCGAGAAGGTGAAATTCGATTTTTCCGGCAAGTACAAGCTCCGCGCCAACTCGCGGCACAATCTGAACCTGAACAATCCGGACCAGTACTGGAGCTTCGACAACTCCTCCTACTTTGACCAGCGGTTTCAGCTCAAGATCGATGCCGAATACGGGGCGCTTTCCTCCGTTCTCGTGCTGGACAAGGGCAACTTCGTCTTTGACTGGAAAGAGGGGAGCGAAGGCACCCTTGACCGCTGGAGCGAGTTTCAGACGGTCACCTCGGCCCTGGTCAGGGAACTCTATGTACAGTACACCGGCAATTTCGTAGTCAAGGCCGGTCGCCACAGCCTGGCGGTGGGCAACGGCGGCGTGGTTTTCGAGGGGCCGGCGGACGCCTTGAAGCTCGTTTACCCCTTAGAACGGAGCCCCCTGGGCCGGACTACCCTGAACGCGTCCTATATCGCGGTGAACGGCGGCTGGCGCCATTATGACAATTTCACCTATCCGGCCGGGGACCGGAGCGCCGTCCTCGGCCGCTCCAACAAACTCGACGGCTGGCTCCTGAGTCTCGATCTGAAACCACGGAACAACCTCACGATCGAGCCTTACCTGCTGAAGGTCTTTGACCGCGGCGCCCTGGGCGACCCCGACCTGAATCTCGACAAGGATTTCGATGCCGCCACCATGCCGCGGGACGGCGGCTTCGAGCCGCTGTGGACCGGCATGGCGATCAGCGGCAAGGCCGGGAGCTATTCATTTACCGGCGACCTGGTTTATCTCTCGGGCTCGGCGGCTGAAACCCGCGACTACGACGCCTATGCCGTCCTGCTGCGGGGCGATTATCATCTGCCGACGGCAGGCTTTCCGGGGAATCCCTCAATGGGACTCGAGTTCGGCCGGGGTTCCGGCAACAGCGTCGAGGAAAAGGAGGACGGGACCGGAGATATCAATGATTTCAGCGGGCTTTTCCTGTGCAGGGAACGCCGTAAATTCGGCAACATCTTCAGCCAGGATCTGCATGCCGGATACTTCTTCGCTGACAGCAACCTGGCAAATGTCACCTTTGTGCGAGGTATTGTGGGGTTTGAGCCCGTTGCCGGGGTCAGGGGCGAGTTTTCGCTGGCAAAGCTCTGGACCACCGAATCGGTGCTCCAGGGCCAAGGTCCGGTCAGGGATTGGAGCCGCGGCGAGGCATCTTTCACCGATTTGACCAGGGACATCGGCTGGGAACTGGACTTCAACCTGAGCTTTCCCATCCTGAAGCGCCTTCACGGCTTCCTGGAAAGCGGCTATTTCTTTCCCGGCGACGTTTACCGTCTGCCCAGCGGGCAAAAAGCGGACCCGGCTTCCACGGTGGTCCTGGGCGCGGAGTTCGTCTTTTGAAGTGCAACCGTTTTGCACACCGCCCACCGCAGGTTGTCGGCGCTTGAGGCCGACGATTGACTCGTGCCCGGTTAACGGATACGCTGAGGTTACAGAGAAAAATGCAAGCCGGCGTGGAGATACTGGCCATGCCCCGCAAGGGCATGGGGCCGATGAAGGTGCGGTTGGAGCCGATTGTGACCGGGCTCCGGGAGCCGGTAAGGTTCAAGTGGTATTTCGGAGACGGCGAGGAAAGCGATGCCGGCATCCCCCCGCCTCACGAATATCTTGCCGGGATGTACAGCGTCGTGCTGGAAGCGGTGGACGCCTCGGGCCGGCGCTATACCGCGAGCGTCGGCATCGATGCGGCATCCCCCGGCTGAGGAGGCGGCTCCTGCGCTCTGGATGAGCCGCACGACCGCAAGTAGACGTTTAACAACTCCAATAAATAACACGAACCAGAGGAGTATTGTGAAGTGATGCGAATCGTTAACGCAGTACAAGCAGTGATCGTATGGAGCCTTGTGCTATTGGCATGCGCCCCGGCATCCGCCGCTGATGATGCCTCGACCGTCAGGGTCACGCGGGTGGACGGCGCGGTGACCCTGAACGGCGTGCCGCTCAAGGAAGGGACCGCCATCACCAGGGACGGCAAAGTCGAGGCCCCGGCCAATGCCGCGGCCGTGCTCACCTGGTCCAACGGCAGCATGGTCGAACTCTATCCGGGTTCGTCGCTGGTGCTGCGCGGGGTCATTTACGAGGCCGACCGGAAACTTGAGAAATCCCTGCTCACCCTTGAAAAGGGCCGCATCTTCGTCAAGGCCCAAGTTCCTGAGCACCTCTTCGCGCATTTCGAGGTCAGCGCCGGCGATACGCCCTTTATGAGCCAGGGGGCGGAATTCGCGCTCAGTTACAACGAGAAGGGTAAGGAACTGACGGTATGGTCGCTGCTCGGGGTGGTCGTGGCCGACCTCCGCGGCACGAGAATCAGGGTAAACGAGGGAGAGCAGCTTGTCCATGCGCTCGCCGGGGCCGCCGGCTCCCCGGCGCCGATGCCGGCGAAAACGAAAGAGGCGCTGCAAAAAAACTCGCAGCGTCTGGGCGGCAGCCTGCTTGCGGATGAAGCGCTGGGCACTCCCGGCGGGACGCTGGTGGCCAAAATCGGCGGGGTGCGCAACCGGCGGGGCAATGCCCCCTACACGGTTAAATTCAAGGCCCTTACCGGCGGCGGCAGCGGCAAGCTCAAATCGATCAATTGGCAATTCGGCGGCGGAGCGGGCGCCGAGGGCCGGGAGGCGGAATATACCTTCACTCAGGGCGTTTACGTGGTGGTCCTGACCGTGGAAGATGAAAACGGCCAGAAGGCATCCGCGCAAATGAACATCTCGGTGGAACAGGATTGTGGGTGTTAGGACGGAGATGACCGCCCGCAAACCGGCGGGCGGCCCCGTTTTCGACCTCAACTCTTAAGGAGAAAACCTATGAGCGACCGAAGAGTTTTCATGAAGCACGGCTTGATCGCGATGGTCGGCGTCGCGAGTCTTGCCGCCGGCGGCGGCAAGGAGGCCTCCGCCGCCACCCGGAAATGGGGGATGATCATCGACCTCAACCGGTGCTGCGGCTGCCAGTCCTGTGTGATCGCCTGCAAGGCGCAGAACGGAACGGTCGCCGGTTCTTTCAATACCAGGATAGTTACCCTGGAAGACGGCAGCTATCCCGACTCCCGGATCGTCTTTACCCCGGTGCAGTGCAATCAGTGCGAGAATCCGCCCTGCGTGCCGGCCTGCCCCCTGAACGCCACCTTCAAACTTCCCAACGGGATCGTGGTGACCGACTGGAACAAGTGCGAGGGGATCGGCACCTGCGCGACCGCATGCCCT
>JAJZSH010000100.1 GCA_021822005.1 Deltaproteobacteria bacterium
CTTGTGGCCTTGGGTTTCGGCGCTGGCACTCGAGATTTCCTGCATGGAGGTGGTGAGCTTTTTCATGGATTCGTCCGCATTCAGGATCACCGTGTTGGCCTCCTTCATCAGCTCGTCGGCCTGCCGGGCATTGTCCGCGTCCTGTTTGATCATGGCCCCGACCTCTTCCAGGGAGGCGGAGGTCTCTTCCACCGCCGCGGCCTGCTGGGAAGCGCCTTCCGCCAGGGTCTGGCTGGAGGAGGAGACCTCGCCCGCCGCGGCGGCCACCTGCTCCGCCCCCTCATGGAGGGACAGACTGACCCGCTTGATGGCCGCGGAAATCCCCCGGACAATAAAAAAGGCCACCACCAGGCCCAAGCCCAAGGCCACAAGGGCAGTCACGCTAACCAGTATCCGCGTCCTTGCCGCGGCATCCAGCATGCCCTGGTCGGTGAGCAACCGGCCGCGCGCCTCTTCCCGGATCTTGTTCAGCAGGCCCTGCACGGACTGCAACGCCGGGAGGGTCTGCGCGGTGTACACGGCCAAGGCTTCCCTGGTTCCGCCACTGGCAAGGCTCCCCTTGATGGCAACCGCGGATTCATGGAGTTTTTTGTGCGGCTCTTCGATCTCGTTGAAAAGGGGCTTGAGCGCCGGGAGCAGCTTTTCGGCATGCTCGCGTCCCTCCCCGTAATACCACTTGCCGAACCCGCATTTGTGTGGATCAACCTCCACGCTCAACTCGGCGCCGCCATTGAGCAGCACCGCCGAGACCTTTCCCGCCCAGTTGAGATGATCCACTTCCCGCTGCGCCAGCTCAGCGTTGAGCCGCCCCCCTTCGATCACCTCCTCGGCGTTGCCCACGATCCTGCCGACCCCGATGAAGCTGCTCAACGAAAGGACAACAAGCAATGCCAGCACCAGACCAAACCCGACGGAAATCCTTTTACCGATACTCATGCCGCTCCAGTTCATTATCACAACTCCCTGTTGAAATAGTTCCTGCTCGTGTCCGACCCAAGCCCCATTGGCGCTTCCTGCAAACAACAAATTTACCACCATGGCAGCAGGATGCATACTACATAGTAGTAGCAAGGCAAGTCTTTTATCGTGGTGTTTACCAAGAAACTTGCCGGGCCGGGACGAGAAGCCTCATCGGCAGCCTGCCGGGACAGCCCGGAACGCCGCGCAACAAACGCCGCTTGCGCTGCCCGCCAGGGAAAACCCATCTAACCAACCTGAATAATTGATAAAAACACGCGCAACCTCGGGCAATGCCGTGTTTTTTCATTGCAGGAAGGGGGGTTGTCCTGTAAAAGTGGCTGAGCATTATTCCGGCGCGTCGCGATAGTTTTCCGCTGGAAAAATCCGGCCACCCTTTTGACCAGTCTGTAAAAACCATTCGCTGATCTCCCCCAGGCATACCGATCGGGTTGGCGTCAGAAAATTTAGGAGTCGTTACAAAATCACCATTACAGTGACCATCGCCGTTAACAGCAACGTAAGCGGCGCTGCTGTTATGATCTTTTTTGAACGATGGCTTACCGCAGCAGGGAAACACGATTTGCATACTCATCCAAAAGTTTTCAGGTTTCTCCTTCCTCCCCTTCCCAGGCTTTTCCTGATCCTGGCGGCGGCCGCTCTGGTTGGGGGCGGCTCCACCGCCTGCGCCCCGCTGGAAAATCCCGGCATCGTCTTGGTCGCCCCGGAAACCATGCCCAGGGCGCCGCAACAGAACGCCGCCCCCTCCGCCTTGGAACAGGAAAGCTCTTCCCGGCAAGAAGAAAAACCCGCCCCGGAAGAGGCAACCCCCCAGGCGCTCAAACTGGCGGTAAGCCCGGAAATACATGAACTGGCGCAACTCAGCGCCTGGGATGTGCTTCCATTGCTCGGCACGGGGGAAGAAGCCGAGTCCTACGATTTCCCGATCACCATGAATGACCAGGTTGAATATTACCTGGATTTTTTCCAGAACCGCCACCGCAAAACCTTTGCCCGCTGGCTCGCCCGGTCCTCCCGCTATCTGCCCATGATCAAGGAAGAGTTCGCCAAGGCGGGACTTCCCCTGGATCTCGCCTATCTTCCCATGATCGAAAGCGGCTTCAACACCACGGTTTCTTCCCGGGCCAGCGCGGTGGGTACCTGGCAGTTCATGCGGGCCACCGGCCAGAGCTACGGCCTGACAGTCAACAATTATGTTGACGAGCGGCGCGATCCGGTAAAATCGACCAAGGCGGCGGCAGCCTATCTTTCAAACCTGTACAAGCAGTTTGACTCGTGGCATCTGGCGGTGGCCGCCTACAATGCCGGGGAAGGGAAAATCAAGCGGGCCATGAAACAGTCCGACTCCGACGATTTCTGGGAAATTGCCAAGAGCCAATATATCTACTCGGAAACAAAGCTCTATGTCCCACAGCTCATCGCCGCCATCATGATTGCCAAGGACCCTGAAAAATATGGGTTTGACGGCATTGATTATGACGAGCCGCTGGACTACGAGACTGTCCATGTGCCCCGCGGAACCCCGCTCAAGGCGGTCGCCCTGGCCTGTAATCTTCCCGACGAAGAGATTCTCGCCCTCAACCGGCACCTGTCCAAGGCCATCACCCCGCCATCCGAAGCGGATTACCCGTTACGGGTGCCGCCGGGCAAAAAGGATCTGGTGGTCAGAAACCTCCCCAGGGTCCGCACGGTCATGGTCACCGAGTTTAATAACCATGTGGTGAAACGCGGGGAAACCCTGACCACCATCAGCCGAAAATACAAGCTGAGCAAAACCACCCTGCTCAAGGCGAACAATCTCGACTACGAACGACTCTCCCTGGGGCAGCACCTGAGAATCCCCTACCAGACCACCGCCTACAAGCTGGGTGATGAGCCGCTGCATTTCGACCGGGCCGGGGCCGGCATACCCTTGCTTTCCATACGCACAGAGCCGTCCGACACCCCAGCCGGCAAGAAAAATAAATCCCGCGGCCTCAAAAAGGAAAAGCGGGCAGGAACATCCAAAAAACGGGTTCTTTCCTCGCCGACACAGGAAAGAAAGCCCTCGTCTCCAGTCAATAAAGAAAAGACAAAAAAATCTCCGGAGCCATCGCCAAAAAGCTCCGGCTCCGGCAAAAAACGATAACCCCCCTGGCAGCAGCCTGAGGCTTGGACAGCTGATGAAACTTCAAGGCAAAATAGCCCTGGTTCTCGGAGGGGCGAAGGGGATCGGCAAGGCAGTGGGCCTCTCCCTGGCCAGGGCCGGGGCCACGGCTGTTCTCACCCACTATGACTGGCCCGAAGAAGCCGCCCTCATGCAGGAGGAGCTTGCCGCCATTGGCGGCGACCATCTGGCGGTCAAGATCGACCTGCGCGAACCGGCTGCCATCCAGGGGCTTCTCTCCACCCTCCGGGCGCGCTACGGCACCCTCCACATCCTGATCAACAATATCGAGCGCGGCGGCATGCCCATTGTCCACGGCCCCTACACCCCTGAGCAATGGGAGCTGGAAATGGCCACCACCCTGCGGGCCAAGTGGTGGGCCATGCGTTTTGCCCTGCCCCTTTTGCAAGAAAACGCCGGGGCCGCGGTAATCACCCTTTCTTCCATTGCCGGTATTGTTGGCCGCTCCGGCCCGGCGGGCCTCATCTTCAACGATGGCTACAGCGCGGCCAACCGGGCCATCTCCTCCTTTACGGAAACCTGGGCCAGGGAGGGCGCTCCCAGCGTGCGGGTCAACGAATTGATGCTGGGTTTTTTTGAAACCAGACATGCCGAACAGACCCGGGGCTGGGGGTTGCTCAGCGCGGAGCAGCAAGCCGCCATCCGCGATCATACCCTGCTGCAGCGGACCGGAAAAATCGAGGAAATCGTCGCGGCGGTTTTCTTTCTCTTGCAGGACGCCACCTACATGACAGGGGCGGTGCTGCGGATGGACGGCGGCTATGTGCTGGGCGGCGAAAAAATCCCGCCCATGCCGCCGGGGGTGGAGTAAAAAACGCCGTCCGCCTTATACCTTACTTCTTCTCCAGCCCCATCTTTCTGAGCAGATCCTCAACCGCCCATGTCGGGATCTGATGCAGGATCATCTCCACGGCCTTGGCCTTCATGTCGTCTTCTTTTTTGGGAATCCCGCCCTCGCTGGCCGCCATCTCGGCAAAGATGTCCTCGGCGTCGAACCAGCAGATTTCCTGCTCGTTTGTGTCATATACGGTCAACACCCGCCGGTTGGCCTCCTGGAGGTGTTCCTCTTCCATCACCGCGCCGACCAGCTTCTTGGCCACCTCGTAGGGAATGCATTGCATATCTTCAGCGCTCATCGTTTTCTCCTCGCTCTTTTTTTATGGGCAGCCGTACTCACTACCTTATTTTCCCGCGTTTTTCAAGCACTCCCTGGTACCCATCGCCGAGGATTTCCGCCCGCTTTCCGGCTTGACGGCTTCCGGGCAGACTGGTAATACAAAATCACCTCTCACCCAAAGGTTGCCCATGCATCACGAGACATTCATGCGCCTTGCCCTGCAACAGGCGCGACAGGCCCTGGCCAGCAACGAATTTCCGGTGGGCGCCGTCATTATTGCCGGAAACGAACCGGTGGCCGTGGGGCGGCGCGAAAACAGCCAGAGCGAAACAGCCAACGAGCTGGACCATGCCGAGATTGTCGCCCTCCGGGATCTGCTTGCCCGCAGGCCGGATATTGATCGGCAGACCCTCACGGTCTATTCCACCATGGAGCCCTGCCTCATGTGCTACAGCGCCCTGCTGCTCAACGGCATCCGCACCTTTGTCTATGCCTATGAGGACGCCATGGGCGGCGGCACGGGCTTAGAGCTTGCACACCTCGCCCCCCTGTACCAAACCATGGCGCCGGAGGTGCGCATCCTGCCCAATATCCTGCGCCAGGAAAGCCTGGACCTTTTCAAGACCTTTTTCACCAGCCCGGAAAACAACTACTGGCAGGGCAGTCTGCTGGCAGAATACACCCTGGCCCAACCCTGAACAGCCCCGCGCCATGAACCAGCCTGTACCCAAGACCCTGCACTTCAAACCGCACGAGCGCAATATCTTCTTCCACATCCTGACCGCCTGCAACCTTTCCTGCCGACATTGCTACATCAACCCGGCCCAGCATGGCGCCGCAGGCGTTTCCCGCGAAACCATGGAGCAATGGCTCAGGCTTTTTTATGATCCCCGCAAGGAAAGCAACGTCATCTTCCTGGGCGGCGAACCGACCCTGCACCCGGATCTGGTCCACGGCATCCGCCATGCCCGGACCCTGGGCTACAAAACCATCACCGTGGACTCAAACGGCTACCTGCACCACGACCTGCTCAGCAGGCTCAGGCCGGACGAGGCGGTGCTCAGCTTCAGCCTGGACGGGCCGAACCCGGCGGTCAACGATGCGCTTCGCGGAGTTGGGGTTTTCGCCACCTGCACTGCCAATCTGCAAAAAGCCATTGCCCTGGGCTTTGAGGTGAGCGTGATCTACACGGTGAGCCGGCTGAACATCGAGCATCTCCAGGCAATGCCCGAGCTTCTGGAGCGCTTGGGCTGCAAGCGGTTTTTTATCCAGGTCATCGGTCTGCGCGGCAAATCGGCAAGCGAACAGGAGGCCCGGCTGCAGGTCACTCCGGAAGAGTGGCTGGCCGTGATCCCGGGGGTGGCGGAGGATGCGGCCCAAAGGGGCATCCACGTCATCTATCCCAAGGTTTTCCTGGAGCCGGGGGAGGAGTTTCACTGCGCAGGCAATGTGGCGGAGAATTACTTCATCTTCCCCAATGGCCGGGTCTACCTCTGTCCCCTGTGCGAGGATTTCCCCTTGCATACCTTCCGCATTGAAGACAATTGCCTCGTTGAAAACAGCGGAATCAGCGAAAAAAGGCTTTTTTCGCTGAACATCCCCGAGGGCTGCGTGATGAACAAACTCCTGCAACCCGGCAATATCGAATACAGGCCGGACGGCAGCCCGCGCCACCGGATTTCCTGCTGCCTGCTCAAGCAGGAAATCCGGCCCGAACCGCCACGCCGACAGGGCCGGCAGGGATAGTCAAAACGCAGCACGCAAAAAAGGCGGCCGGGCTTCGCGCCGCAACCGCCTGTAAGCCGTTGTAACAAAATAATGTCGTCAACTGGATGGCAAAAACGGCAGCAGCGTTAGCGGCGTAAAGAGCCGTAATGAAAGGGCCAAGCAAGCATAGGTTATTTCGTAACGGCTCCTAAAACCGCCCCACGGGATCACAACAGAAGCAAAAAGGGCTTCTCATCGGCTGTTGAGATACAATTCCTCCACCTGCCTTCTGGCCCACGGGGTTTTTCGCAAAAAATTCAGACTCGATTTGATGCTTGGCTCGGCGGTAAAACACCTGATTCTGATTTTCCGGCCCAGCACCTCCCAGCCATACCGGGCAACCAGCTGGTCAAGGATCATCTCCAGGGTGATGCCGTGCAGCAGGTTCCCGGCCTGAACGGACATACCCTGACCCGCCGCCTCCACCTTGCGACGACCATGCCCCCCAGCCTCCTGTCTATCATTGCGGTTTGAACTTGGTCTTTTCACTTTTTTTGGCCTGCTTGGCTGCCTTCTTTTCCTTCATGCTCTTAGCCGGTTCCTTCTTGACTGTTTTTTTTGTGTCCTGGCCTTTACTCATGATTGGCGCTCCTAGATGGTTGAGGTTACGTGCGCGCCGCGGCTGGCGGACTCCTGCAATGCCACGGGGGGCACAACACATGCATTCATCATGCCTTTTTCCTCTCATTATGGCAAGCTTTACGCGCAGGCAACAAGGGGAAAATTCTCCATTGTCCCCCCCGCGCTAATCGTCTAATATAGCGAGGCTCTTGCAAAAGTCTTATTTGTGGTGAGCCTGTCAAGGGTGTTTTCGGAGTTTTGCAAGAGGCTTTAGCGTCTTTCCTTTTCGCTCCCGGGGACGCATCCCCGCTTTTTCTTGGGAACAGTTTATGAACATAACACTTCTGGACTACGGGGCCGGCAATGTCCGCAGCGTCCGCAACGCCATCAAAAAACTCGGCTTCACCGTTACCGATGCAAAAACTCCGGCGGATATCCTGGCTGCGGAAAAGCTGATCTTCCCCGGGGTCGGCAGTTTCGGCAGCGCCATGCAGCGTCTGCACCAGTTCGGCTATGTCGAGCCCCTGCTGGAATATCTCCGGGCCGACCGCCCGTTCTTGGGCATCTGCCTGGGGCTGCAAACCCTGTTCGAAGGAAGCGAGGAGGCCTTGGGCGTGGCCGGGCTGGGGATCATCAAGGGCCAGGTCAAACGGTTCACCGAGACAACCCTTTCGGTGCCGCAGATCGGCTGGAACGGCATCAATATCAGAAAACCCTCCCGGCTGCTGGCCGGGTTCACGGAGGAAAAGCTCTACTTTGTCCACTCCTACCGGGCCGCCATGGAACCCGGAAACGAGGAGTGGGTGCTGACCACCACCAATTACGGCGAGGAGTTCATCAGCTCGGTGCAGAAGGGCAACGTGGCGGCCTGCCAGTTCCATCCGGAAAAAAGCGGCGTCGCCGGGCTTACGATTCTTAAAAATTTTCTCGAAGCTACTGACCTTTCCGGCGCTAGCCCCATGGAGATCACCACCTCCCCCACCGAAACACGGCTCGCCAAACGGATCATCGCCTGCCTTGACGTGCGCAGCAACGACAACGGCGATCTGGTGGTGACCAAGGGCGACCAGTACGATGTCCGCGACAAGGGTGAGGTGAGAAACCTGGGCAAGCCGGTGGAGCTGGCCCGCCGCTACTACGAAGAAGGCGCCGACGAGATCACCTTTCTAAATATCACCGGCTTTCGGGACTTCCCCATGAAGGATCAGCCCATGCTTGAGGTGCTGCAACGCACTTCGGAACAGGTCTTCGTGCCGCTCACCATCGGCGGCGGCATCCGCGAATTCACCGACTCGGAAGGAAGGCACTACTCAGCCCTGGACGTGGCCTCGGAATATTTTCGCTCCGGAGCCGACAAGATCTCCATCGGCAGCGATGCCGTGGCCATTGTCGAGGAATACCTGAAAACCGGGAAGAAATCCGGGACCAGCTCCATCGAACAGATCTCGGCGGTGTACGGCAACCAGGCCGTGGTGATCTCCATAGACCCTCGCCGGGTTTATGTGAAATCCCCGGCAGACACCCCGCGCCATACCATCAAAACCAAATTTCCCGGCCCCAACGGCGAAGAATATTGCTGGTATCAGTGCACCATCAAGGGCGGCCGGGAAGGCCGCGAGGTGGACGCCCTGGAGCTGGCCACCTCCTGCGAGGCCCTGGGTGCGGGAGAGATACTGTTGAACTGCATCGACAAGGACGGCACCAATTCCGGCTTTGACCTAGAGCTGATCAATCAGGTGCGACAGGCGGTCTCCATCCCGGTCATCGCCTCAAGCGGCGCAGGCAAGGTGGAGCATTTCTCCGAGGTGTTCGAGGCGACCGGAGCCGAGGCGGCCCTGGCGGCGGGGATCTTCCACCGACAGGAGGTGCCCATCAGCGCGGTGAAGGCGCATCTGCGCGAAAAGGGGATTGAAACGCGGTAGTGGAGGGGGCGGCTTAAACGCTACGGGAAAGCCCCTGTTCCACCACTGCCTGCTGACAATTTTTCCTTGTACAACGCCACACCATGTTGCTACACTCTGCCTGTCAGGATGATGCAATACCTTCCACCCGTTGCCATCCTGTCTATTTCTGTCTTCCCAGCAAAAACTGCCAGTGATTCTGGCAGGATATCCAAAACGGAAGGTTACTATGCAGAATTTTCAGATTCCGTGTATTAACCGTAATTCTGTCTAATATAATGTTCGCTGAAAAAATGAGAAACCCAATGCTTGACATGCGTAACCCCGAGGGTTACAATAAGTTATGATTAAATCATTCAAACACAAAGGGCTTGAAGATTTTTTCTACAACGGCAGGAAGAAAGGAATTCGGCCTGAACATTCCGTTAGGCTTGCGCTCATTCTTGACCGTCTCCATGCCGCGAACGAAGTCAAGGATATGAATTATCCAGGCTCCAACCTCCACAAATTAACAGGAGATAAAAAAGGACAATATGCCGTAAATGTATCCGGAAACTGGAGAGTATTTTTCGAATTTACGGCTGGTGATGCATACGTTGTTGATTATGACGACTATCACTGACAGAGAGGTTCAAACATGAAAAGGCAACCTACCCACCCAGGAAAAATCATAAAAGAAGACTACCAAAATCCTTTAGCCATATCCATAACTGAGTTGGCTTCCATCCTTGGCGTTTCCAGAAAAACGATATCAAAAATAATCAATGAAAGAGGTGCCATCACCCCGGACATGGCATTGCGCCTCTCTCGTGCCTTCGATACTACCCCCGAGCTATGGTTAAATTTACAAAAAAATTATGACCTTTGGCAGGCAGAGCATGAATCAAAGGCTTGGCAAATGGTAAAGCCAATTTCTTCGCAATTGCTTCATTCTCTTGGATAAAAAGAACAGCGAATCGGGTAAGGGGGAGGAGTAGCCAA
>JAJZSH010000101.1 GCA_021822005.1 Deltaproteobacteria bacterium
GATCTCTACAGCGGGAAGTGGCTGGTCTTGATTTTTCCCTTGTGGCGCCCCGGCTCTGGGCGCGCCTGGTGGACGGGAATCTGGCCATCAACTGCCTGGGAAAGGATTTTTTCATCATCCCGTCCGGAGAAATGGTTTCCGACTGCCATCTCAACCACTGGCTCCATGTTCCCCTGTTGCACTATGTGATCCTCTGTAAAGGCACAGAGCCGCAGGGCGAGTGGGTTCCCTATGCCACCCTGCCCGGCGCGGCCGAATGGAGCCAGTATTTCAGCCACCGCTGCGAAGAGGCTCTGCGCCAGCTGGCCGATGCCCACCGCGATCTGGTTTTTGAGATGCTCCATCTGTTCGGAGCAAAGCCCGTGGCCCTGTCCGGCGGCGCGGACCATTCCCTCCTGATCCTGCCCCTGCCCAGGGTGCCTTTCCTGATCAACTACTGGGAGTCGGAAGAGGGCTTTGCCTCGAAATTGAACATCCTGCTCGACCGCTCGGCCGGGGAGAATATCAACGCCCAATCCATCAACCTGCTTGCCCGTGGCATCATCGAGATGTTTCGCCAGCTCATCCTCCGGCACAGCCGGGAAGGGAAGCTGTTCTAGGGCGGGCTCTCCGTCCCCTGCCCGCCTCTCCCGACCGGGATTGCCACCCTTGATGATCTGCTCCTCAGGTTTCGCGAGACCTCCTGATTGCCAGTTTTTTAGGCGTTGCTCCATTGGCCCAGGCGGGTCGGCCTGGGCACCGCCTTGGCCAGCCGGGTGGAAAATTCCGCCCCGGAAATCTCCCTGGCCCCCAACCGCTGCAGGTGGCCGGTGCCGACCTGACAATCGATCAGCTCAAAATCCCAACCTTTCAGGCGCTCAACCAGGGCGGCCAGGGCTACCTTTGCGCTGTCGCGCACCCGGCTGAACATGGACTCCCCGAAAAACACCGCGCCCAGCGACACCCCGTACAGACCGCCGACCAGCTCCCCACCCTGCCGGCATTCCACCGAATGGGCATAGCCCTGGGCGTGCAGTCTCTGGTATGCCTCGATCATCTCTGCGCTGAGCCAGGTCCCTTCTCCGCCATCAAGCCGAATGCGCGCACACTGGTTGATCACCCCGGAAAAATCCGTGTCAAAGGTGATGCCGAAGACCTGTTGCCGGATGGTGCGGGCCAACCGTTTTGCCAGATGGAACTCTTCGGGAATCAGGACCAGGCGTGGGTCCGGCGACCACCAGAGAATCGGGTCGCCGGCGGAGTACCAGGGGAAGATCCCGTTCTGGTAGGCCAGCAGCAGGCGCGGCACGGAGAGGTCGCCGCCCACCGCCAGCAGGCCGTCTTCCCTGGCCAGGGCCGGAGGCGGAAAAAGCAGGCTGTCGCTCAGTTGGAAAACAGGCATGGAGATGGGTTAACAGTGAAAAGTGAAAAATGAAGAATGAAAAGTGAAGAAGGCCCCGGAAGGAGGACTCAGACGATTCGCTGAACCAGGGGAATATCCTGGATACCGGTGGTGCAGACATTGAGATCCCTGAGGATGCCGTCGTTCACCCGGTATATCCAGCCGTGCACCGCCAGCTCCTGCCCTGATTTCCAGGCGTTCTGCACCATGGTCGTATGGCAGACGTTGGCCACCTGTTCCATCACGTTCAATTCGCAGAGCAGGTCGAGTTTTTCCTTTTCGCCGGGCTGCGCGTCGATCTCTTTCTGGTGAAACCGGTACACATCCTTGATATGCCTGAGCCAGTTGTCAATGAGGCCATGTTCGCTGTTTTCCAGGGCGGCGGTAATGCCGCCGCAATCGTAATGGCCGCAGACAATGATGTGCTTGACCTTGAGCACATCCACCGCGTACTGGATCACCGAAAGGCAGTTGAGGTCGGTATGGACCACCACGTTGGCGATGTTGCGGTGCACGAAGATCTCGCCCGGCAGCATGTTGACGATCTCGTTGGCAGGCACCCGGCTGTCGGCGCAGCCGATCCAGAGGTATTCGGGCCGCTGCTGACTGGCGAGTTTGGTGAAGAAATAGGGGTCAGCCTTTTTGATCGTGGCCGCCCATTTCTTGTTGTTGTCGAAAAGATGCTTGAGAATCTGCATGGGGTTCTTCCTTGGTTTCCTTGATTATGGCCTGCCAGACGGGGTCAATTCCGGTTGGCGGCCATGGCGAACTCCGTCAGTTCGATCAGGAACTGGTTTAAATTCTGGATGTCGTCGTACCTGGGCCCCATGTTGATGTCGCCCAGCACCTCCCGGGCCTGGTCCGAACGCAGGGCCGAAATGAAGGCGATGACCATCTCGCGGTCGAACAGGCTGTCGATGCCGTCGCACAGCGTCCTGAGAGCCTCTTCCACCGGCATGGCGTCTCGGTAGGGCCGTTTGGAGGTGAGCGCGTCGAAGACGTCCGCCACCGCGATGATCCGGCCGAACAGGGAGATGTTCGTGCCTGCCAGGCCGCAGGGATAGCCGGTGCCGTCCATCCGTTCGTGGTGCTGGATCGCGCCTTCGAGGATGCGGACCGGCAGCTTGATGGGCTGGAGGATCTTGTCGGTGAAGACCGGGTGCTTCTGGATGAGGCGGAACTCCTCGCTGGTGAGCTTGCCGGGTTTGCTCAAGATCAGTTCCGAGATGCCGATCTTGCCCAGGTCATGCATGTAACCGGCGATTTCCAGGTCGTTGAGCTGCTGGCTGTCGATTTCAAGTTGTCCGCCGATGGCCAGGGCATACTTGGCCACCCGGAAAGAGTGGCCGTGGGTGTACTCGTCCTTGGCGTCAATGGCCGCGGCCAGGGCCTTGACCGTGTTCAGGTAGAGATCCTGAAGGCTGTCGTACAGGCGCAGGGTTTCAAAGGTCGGCGAGATGATGTTTTCGATGATGCCGACCAGCTGTTTTTCGGAGGCGGAAAAAGCCCGGTGGCCGGAGGCGCGGACAAAGACCATCTGGCCGCTCTGGCCGTCCTTTTCCTTGATCGGCGAATAGAGCAGCGAGGCGCCGTCCTCGCGGGTGCAGATGATGGTGCTGCCTGCCGCCGTGCGCCGCAGACAGATGCTGTTCCGGGCCGCGTCCATTTCCTCGCCGGTCATCCTGTGGGTGACGCGGATTTCCTCGTCCCACCTCCCCTTGGTGTGGATGAATCCCTGGTCCGCCTTGATCGTCTGGGAGATTTCATCCAGGATGATCTGGTAGCATTTTTTCAGGTCATCGATCCCGATGATTTTCTTGGCCACCTTGAACAGGAAGTTCAGCTGGCTGGAGAGTTGCAGCATCTCCTCGGTGGTTTCCCGGAGTTCCGTTTCCCGCAGGAGCTGGGTGGTAAGGGAGGCCAGGCAATAGAGGATGTGCGGTTCCGCCTGGGAAAGGAGGTCCTGGTCCGGCGCGGCGCAGACAAGGCCGCCGATGTCCGGGGAAAAACGGAAAGGGTAGGCGCGGCTGGCCGGGGTGTCGCACCCCTCGGTCCGGCGGCTTGCCACGGGAATTCCCTCGCTGTCGACCACGGTGATTGCGAGATGAAGCGCCTCGGCCAGATAGTCGATTGATCGGTCCAGAAAGGCGGTATCGAACAGGTAGTCCCGAATAGAGGCCATGGCTGGTCAGTCCGTCCCGAGAATGTCGCTGATGGCCTGCTCGAGTTCTTCCTTGCAGATCGGCTTGTTCAGGAAACCGATGCCGCCCGCCTCCCTGGCCTGCTGGATGTTTTCCTCGCTGCCCAGGGTGGTGAAGAATGCCACCGGGATATGGGCGGTGCGCTGGTCGGCCTTGATCCGCCAGGTTGCCTCGAAGCCGTCCATAACCGGCATTTCAATGTCCATGATGATCAGGTCCGGTCGGAGCTCGGCGGCCAGTTCGCAGCCCTGCAGGCCGTTTTCCGCGGTGATGGACTGGTGCCCAAGTTGCTGGACAAGCTGGCTGACGATACGCCGGATCATGGCGGAGTCGTCGACTATGAGGATGGTTTTCAGCATGGAGCCTTGTATCGTAGTGTATAAGGTAACAATGTGGCGCTGCAATGTGAATGGCGCAATATACTCCTAAAGCCGGGGGAAGGCAAAAAAATATCGGTCGTCCTCCTTCGGCCTGTCATGGGCAAGAAACTTGATAGATATTGCAATTTCCTAACCGGACAACACTTATTTTTTCCCGGTCCGGATGGCCACGGAATTGGCATGGGCGGTGAGGCCTTCAAGCCGGGCCAGCAGCTGGATATGCCCGCTGTCCGCCTGGAGGGCTTCCCGGGAATAGGCGATCAGGCTGGATTTCTTGATGAAGGTCTCCACACCCAGGGCGGAGGAGAAGCGGGCCGTGCCCATGGTCGGCAGCACATGGTTGGGACCGGCCAGATAATCCCCGGCCGATTCCGGGGTGTGGCGCCCGAGGAAGATGGCCCCGGCATGGCGGATGCGGGTCAGCCAGAGAAAGGGCTCCCGGACCATCAGCTCCAGGTGCTCGGCTGCAATCCCGTTGGCCAGGATGATGGACTCTTCCAGGTCTTTGGCCACCAGGATCACCCCGCGTTCGCTCAAGGATTTTCTGGCAATCTCGGCTCGGGACAGCCTGGCCAGTTGTGCTTTGAGTTCCACCACGATCTGAGCGGCCAGTTCTTCGCTGGTGGTGATGCACATGGCCAGGGCCAGGGGGTCGTGTTCGGCCTGGGCCAGCATATCGGCGGCAATGTAGGAGGGCTCTCCGGTTTCATCGGCAAGGATCAACACCTCGCTGGGCCCGGCGATCATGTCGATCCGTACCCGGCCGGAAACCTGGCGCTTGGCCTCGGTCACATACTGGTTGCCGGGGCCGACGATCACATCCACCCTCGGGATGGTCTTGGTGCCGTAGGCCAGGGCGGCGATGGCCCAGGCGCTGCCCGCCTTGTAGATCTCGGTGATCCCGATTTCCTGGGCCGCCACCAGCAGGGCGGGATTGATCCTGCCGTTTTCATCGGGCGGCGTCACCATGACCCGCCTCTGAACCCCGGCGATGGCCGCCGGGATGCCGTTCATCAGCACCGAGGAGACCAGGGGCGTTTTGCCGCCCTGGCCGCCCGGCACATAGAGTCCGGCGGAATCCACCGGATGCACGAGGCGGCCGGTGATGGCGCCGTCTTCCCTGGTAACCATCCAGGACTGTTCCTTTTCCCGCTCATGAAAGGTGTAGATGCGCTCGATGGCGATCTCCAGGGTGTCGAGGAGGTCTTCATCCGCCGAGGCCATGGCCTCGTGCAGCTCCTCGTCGCTTACCCGGAGCTGGGCCGCAGTCATGCCCGGCGCGTCAAACTTGCGGATGTATTCGACCAGGGCCTCGTCGCCGCGCCGGCGGATCTCGGCGATGATTCCGGTTACGGTCTCCTGGCAACCGCTGTCGGCCGGCTGAAAACGGTCGCGCAATCCGGCCAGGATTTCTTTGCCTCTGGCAGAGGCCGTGGTAACGGGGGTGATGATCATGGTTCACCTCTATTGTTCAGCTGTTCAGCGGAAGGCGGAAGAGCGCATTGTGGGAGAGAGTGCTGCTTGCGCTCTTCAGTCGCATTTGTTAAGGGAGGTTGGCAATATCAGGGTTGTCCGGTTAAGAGGTTGCATCGTGTGCATCATGCAAAAATCCCAATTTTTCGACCGCTATCAGGTTTTTTCCTCCACCGGCTTGGCATCACTTGCAAATTCCTCGACCAGCACCCCGTCGCGGATCAGCACCAGCGGAGTATTGGTTTGCCGGGCAATGTCACGGGCCCGCTGAGCGGCTCGCAACAGCGCCTTGGGGGCGGCCTGCATGTCGGCGTCCGGCAACTTTGAAACCAATGGCTCGTTCATGGATTTCTTCCTTCTTCCCGCAGTATCTCTCCGGGGTGGATGTTTGGCAGTCTGTTCATGGTTGCCTCCTGTCCGGACAAAGGAATCAGGCTATTCCCCCGTCTGCATGGCGCCCATGGCCGCACGGGCAAGGAAGCCGGAGCGGGTTTCATGGTGCGCTCCGGCATAGGTGTCGATCCGGCGCAGGAGTCGTGCCGGCAGGGTGATGTTCACACGTTCCGCCTTGTCGGAAAGCAGGGTTGGGTCCACCTCCACCAGCGCCCATATCCACCCGGCAAATTCAGGGTTGGCGCGGTGGGTCTCGATTTTCCCCGGCATGGGGATCGTGCCGCCATCGTCCAGCATGGTTTCAATCCACAGTCCGATGGCCTCCGCCGCGTTGGCTATGGCTTCGTCCAGGGTATCCCCGGCGGAAAAACAGCCGGGCAGGTCCGGCACCACCACGCCGAAAGCGGTTTTTGCGTCGCCGGGCTCAATGGCAATCGGGTATCTCATGGCTTGTCTCCTTTCAGCCCAGTTTGTTTCATCAGCTTGTGGGCAAGGCCAACGCCCAGATCCTTGCGCGGGCGGGGCACGCACACATGGCCTGGAATGGTCGGATGGGTGAAGATGTGATGCGAGCCTTTCACGCCACGCAGCACCCAGCCAGCTTTTTCCATTTGCTTGATGAGTTCCGCGCTGGTCATGTGTGTACTGTACACACTGTTTGGCGCGGGCGCAAGGGGCATTTTGTCCGATGAGCTGTTGGTACCGCGTAAACAGAAAAGCGACTCGCTCGGCCTTGGACTTTTGAAGCCCTTGACGTCATAGGCTGCATCCACGGCGCGTCGAGTTGCTGATGGGCCTTGAGCAGGGCAGGCGGCATGGTGAGCGGGTTGTAGAGGTCGGCCAGGGGAGACAGGAAAAAGAGAGGGTTGCGCAGGCGATAATTTTCTTGGGGGATGTATTTTTTTTTGACACCAGCGGTTTTTCTGTTTCTAATGAATATTTAGAAAAACAATAAGTTAGTATTAGGATAACAATAAATTGCAGTGCTCATCGAAAGATGAGTGTTTTTGTGAAATCTTATTTTAAGGAGAGATTCTGTTATGAAGCTATCGCTTCGCACCAAGGTAATGACAATTCCTCTGGCGCTGGTGTTGACCGTCGTCACGCTGTTGGTGGGGGTTTCGTTGTGGGTGGTGAACAACATGTGGCAGGCCCAGTTGCAGACCCTTGCCAGAAGCCAGGCCGGTCTCACGGAAAAGAGTATCGAGAGCCTCAAACATCAGGCCCTGGTCTTAGCCGGTTTTGCCGCGCAGGTGCCCGGCGTACAGGAAGCCTATCAGTTTGCCCGTCAGGGCAATGAGGCGGAGGGCCGCAGGGTGTTGCGGCAGAGCTTTGATTCTATCCATGAGGAACTCGCCAAAACCCTTGGCGTGAAAACCGTGGAGATCCATTTCCATCTGCCACCGGCCAAGAGCTTTCTCCGCATCTGGCGCAAGCCCGGCGACCGGGATGGCGGCGATGATCTTTCCGCCTTCCGCAAAACCATTGTCAAGGCAAACAACGAGAAAACCCAGGTTGCCGGCATCGAAGTGGGCGATCAGGGCTTTGCCATCCGTGGTATCATCCCGATTACCGGACCGGGCGGCGAACATCTCGGCACAGTGGAAGGGCTGATGCCCATGGGCAAGGTGTTTGAAACCGCCAAGGCGCTTGAAACAGATAATGTCGCGGTGTATCTGCTTTCCTCCCAGCTCGAATTCGCGAAAAAGGCCAAGGAGAAGAATCCTCCCATTTTGGGCGACATGGCAAGAATTTTCAGTTCCGCCGAAGCCGAAACCGATCCCTTCATCACGGAAGGAATACTCCGGAAGGCAAAGACGGAAATCAGCATGGAGGAAACCGGCGGGCGCATTGTGACCGCCATGCCCATCCACGATTTTGTCGGAGAGACCAAGGGGGTGATGGTTTATGTCCGTGACGCCAGTGGCCAGGTAAGCAAGATCCGGTACCTGCAGTGGGGCTTAAGTCTTGGCGGCATAGCGCTGCTGGCGCTGTTGTCGCTCATGCTCTTTTTATCCTCGGGCGCCATCACCAGGCAACTCAATCAGACCATCGATACTTTGAGCGTGGCCGGAGGCAAGATGCTCGCCGCAGCCCATGAAATAAGCAGCACCAGTCATCGACTGGCCGAGGGCGCCTCGGAGCAGGCGGCTTCCCTGGAAGAAACCTCCTCCTCGCTTGAAGAAATGGCCTCGATGACCAGACGGAATTCGGATAACGCCGGCCAGGCAGAAGGCCTGATGCATGAGGGCAACCGGATCATCGGTCAGGCCGGTGAGTCCATGCAGCGGCTGACCGGGTCCATGGAGGAGATCTCCAAAGCCAGCGAGGAGACATCTAAAATTATCAAGACCATTGACGAGATTGCCTTCCAGACCAATTTGCTGGCTCTCAATGCCGCGGTGGAGGCGGCCCGGGCCGGCGAAGCAGGCGCCGGTTTTGCTGTGGTCGCGGACGAGGTGCGGAATCTTGCCATGCGTGCTGCCGAGGCGGCCAAAAATACCGCCACTCTCATCGAAGGGACTGTCACCAAGGTACGGGTAGGCTCCGATCTGGTTTCGGAAACCAATAAATCCTTTGTAGAGGTTTCCGAGACATCGGGGCGCACCAATATCCTGATCAGCGAAATCGCGTCCGCTTCCAAGGAGCAGGCGCACGGCATTGATCAGATCAACAAGGCCATCGGTCAGATCGATTCCGTTACCCAGCAGAATGCCGCCAATGCGGAAGAATCCGCCTCTGCTTCCGAGGAGTTGAGCGGGCAGGCCAGCCGCATGAAAGATATTGTCGGCGATCTTGCCGCGCTTGTTTCCGGAGAGGCTGGCCATGCAATTGCAGGGGCGGATGGCGCTGGGCCGTCAGCAACTTTGCGCCGACCGCCAAAAATGCAGAGGCAGCCTGGCGGGGCAAAGGGGAAACGCGTTTTGGCACTCCCGGTCAAGGGGCTTCCGTCGAAGGAAGAAGGGGATTTCGAGGATTTTTAGGAGCCGTTACAAAATAACTTGTACAATTCTGCCCGTTCCTTTACGGCTCCTTACGCCGCTAGCACTGCTGCCGTTTTGGCCATACGAAATGACCAAGTTGTTTTTTAATAACGGCTTAGGGAATATGCTGAGTTCTGTTGCAAAAGCCTTTGCCGAACGGCAAAGGCTTTTTTTTCGTGCGCCCGGCAGGGCGCACATACTTGGGGGTGGAAGTCCCCTGTCACGGCCCCGTCTAGATACGGGAACCTTGCCCAGACTCCCAAGTCTGGCTCTCTATGTATTCTTTCAAGTCTCAAGAAGCCGGCGTTGCAATAGGGCCTGCATGTCGCGGCGGCCATCGGCAATCAGCAAAACGTAGACGGCATTGTCCAAAACTCTGTAGATCATCCGGTATGGTTTGAAGAAAATCTCGCGGTATTCACGAATCCCCAGGTGCAGCAGTTCCTGTGGGTAGGCCCCCCGTTCAGGAGACTCGGCCAGGCTGGCGAACCCTTTTTCGAGCTGCTCCAGGAGGTAATCCGCCTTTCCTGGCGTGTCGTGCCGGAAGATGTAGTCATGCAGCTCGTCCAAGTCGTGGGCTGCGTCATCGGTTAAGAAAACCGGCTGTGGCATCAGCGGTTTTC
>JAJZSH010000102.1 GCA_021822005.1 Deltaproteobacteria bacterium
CCGCGGTGGCACCAGGCGATCATCCGTTCCACCGTTGTTTCTTCCCCCTCGAAGACCGCCTCCACCGAGCCGTCGGCCCGGTTGCGCACCCAGCCGGCGAGCCCGAGCCGGATCGCCTCCTCCTCGGTGTGGGCCCGGAAGTAGACCCCCTGCACCAGCCCCTCGATCTGCACCCGCACCCGTGTGGTCGCCATGTGCTGCTCCCTTTCATCACAATTCCGGTCAGCCGTCGAGCAGTTCCACAAACTCCTCTTCGGAAAGGATCCTGATCCCGAGTTCTCGCGCCCTGGCGAGCTTGGAGCCTGGTTTGTCGCCGCAGACCAGGTGGGTCACCTTGCCGCTCATCCCTGAGGCGACCTGGCCGCCCAGTCCCTTGACCCGTTCCTTGGCCTCGCTGCGGGAAAAACGATGGAGCGCGCCGGTGAAGAGAAAGAGGGTGCCGGCCAGCGGCAGCCCCTCGCGAGGTCTGGCGCCGGCGGCGATGGTGAGGCCCAGTTCCTGCAAGGTGGCCAGCATCTGCCGGGCGGAGTCATCGCTAAAGAAATCCGCCAGGCTCGCCGCCACCTGGGGGCCGATGCCGGTCACCTCGAGGAAATCCGCCTCAGTGGCGTGCAGCAAGGCCTCCAGGGTGCCAAAGTGCTCCTCCAGGAGCTGGGCGGTGATCTCGCCCACATGGCGGATGCCGATGGCAGCGAGCAGCTTGGCCAGGGAGGTCTCTTTGCGGCTGGCAATGGCCGCCATGGCGTTGGCCGCCGATTTTTCGCCCCAGCCGGCGAGCTTCGCAAGATCATCGGCCTTGAGGCGGAAGATGTCGGGAATGTCCCGCACCAGCCCCTCCTGCACCAGTTGCTCCATCACCTTTTTGCCGAGTCCCTCGATGTCCATGCCCGCCTTGCTGGCAAAGTGGATGAGCGAACGCAGCCGCTGGGCCGGGCAGGCGGGATTGGGGCAGCGGGTCACCGCCTCCTCGGCCGGCCGCACCAGCCGTTCCCCGCATTCCGGGCAGGTGGCGGGCATGCGGATTACGGTCTCGCTGCCGGTGCGGTGTTCGATCACCGGTTTGACCACCTCGGGGATCACGTCCCCTGCCCGCTGGACCAGCACGGTATCGCCGAGGCGCAGGTCCTTGCGCTGCATCTCGTCCTCGTTGTGGAGGGTGGCGCGGCCCACCATGACCCCGCCGATCTCCACCGGGTCGAGGATCGCCACCGGCGTGATGGCGCCGGTGCGGCCCACCCCGAATTCCACGTCCACCAAGCGGGTGGTGGCCTGGGAGGCAGGGAATTTGGCGGCGATGGCCCAGCGCGGGCTGCGCGCCTTGGTGCCCAGCCGTTTCTGCACGGCAAAATCATCCACCTTGACCACCATGCCGTCGATCTCGTAGGGCAGGTCGTGGCGGATGGCGGCCAGGTGATGAAAATGGGCGATCACCGCATCGAGACTCCGGCAGCGGGCGGTGTGGGGGTTGGTGGCAAAGCCGCAGGCTGCAAGATAGTGCAACAGCTCATGCTGGCTCTGGCAGGGCAGGGGAGCCGGGTCGTCCACGCCGTAGGCGAAAAAGGCCAAGGGCCGCCGGGCGGTGATCTTGGGGTCGAGCTGGCGCAAGGAGCCTGCCGCGGCATTGCGCGGGTTGGCAAAGAGCGGCTCGTTGTTCCGCGCCCGCTGGGCATTCAGTTCCTTGAAACCGGTGAGCGAAAGATACGCCTCGCCCCGCACCGCGAGCCGCGCCGGTATCTTGCCTTTCTTGGGAGCCCGCAGCCGCAGCGGCACCGTGGCAATGGTCTTGAGGTTGGCGGTGATCTCCTCGCCGGTCACGCCGTCGCCGCGGGTGGTGCCGAGGGTGAAAATCCCTTCCTCATAGACCAGTTCCACGGCCAGGCCATCGAGCTTGGGTTCGGCCACATAGGCGATGGGTTCGTTGCTGTGCAGAAAACGGTGGAGCCGTTCCTCGAAGTCGCGCAGATCCTGGTCGCCAAAGGCGTTTTCCAGGCTGAGCATCGGAATCTTCCGCGTCACCGAGGCAAAGGCCGCGAGCGGCGCGCCGCCCACCCGCTGGCTCGGCGAATCCGGGGTGACGAATTCCGGGTATTGCTCCTCCAGGCGCAGCAGTTCCTGAAAAAGCCGGTCGTACTCCACATCGGCGATGAGCGGATCGTCGAGCACATAGTAGCGGTAGGCGTGGTAACTGAGTTGCTCGCGCAGTTCCGCCAACCGTTTGCGGGCCGGCTCGTGCTGCCCGGCGGCGAATTCAAAGAGCGGCAGCATCAGGCAGGCTTGACCAGGAGTTTGCCGCCCGAGGCGATGTTCTCGTGGGCCACCTCGTCGATGAAGATGAGCACCGAATCCGCCGGCTTGTGGGCCACCTCGCAGATCACCCTGGTGACGCCGCTCGAGATCGCCTCCTTCTGCTCCTTGCTCAGGGTGCCTGCCACCCGGATGCTGACGTACGGCATAGGTTTTCCCCTCGGTATGGTTGATTTTTCCCCTACTATAGCGCAAACAGCGCCAAAAAAGAAGGGCGGTTGGCCGGGGAACCCCTCCCCATTTCGCGGAATTTGGAATAGAATAAAAAAATGGCACTCGATCACAAGCCCCTTATCCTGGTCACCAACGACGACGGCGTGCAGGCGCCGGGCATTGCCGCCCTCTTTGCCGCCATGCAGGCCATCGGCCAGGCAGTGATGATCGCGCCGGAGCAGGATGCCAGCGCCGCCAGCCACTCGCTCACCATGAAGCGGCCGCTGCGGGTGCGGCAGTTGGCGCCCGAGGTCCATGCCATCGACGGCACGCCCACCGACTGTGTCACCATCGGCATCAAGAAGGTGTTGCCGCGCAAGCCCGATCTGGTGGTCTCGGGCATCAACCCCGGCCCCAATCTCGGGGACGACATCAACTATTCCGGCACCGTGGCCGCGGCCAAGGAGGGCACGCTCCTGGGGGTGCCGTCGTTCGCCGTCTCGCTGGTGGCGCGGAACGGCGGCAACGATTTCGCGGCAGCGGCCCGCTTTGCCGGCCAACTCGCCGCCACCATCCTGGCCAATGGCCTGCCCAAGGATACTCTCTTCAACGTCAACGTGCCGGAGCTGCCGGAGGAGCGCATCAACGGCGCCCGCTTCACCCGCCAGGGCCGGCGGCTGTACGACGATGCCATCAAGGAGACTTTCGACCCCTGGGGCAGGCAGCATTACTGGATCGGCGGCGGCACGCCCTACCTGGACGAGGGGCCGGATACCGATGCCCAGGCCGTGCTGGCCGGCGCCATCTCCGTCACCCCCTTGCATATCGATCTTACCAACCACGAGGCCCTGGCCCGCCTCCGCAGCTTCTGGCCGCTCAACCCGTGATGCACGACCCGATCTGGCAGATGATGCAGGAAGAGGGCCGGCTTGGCGCTCATCCCGTTCATTTTCTGGCGCAGACCGACTCCACCAACAACGTGGCCATGACCCTGGCACGCGACGGTGCGCCGGCCGGTACCCTGGTGGTGGCCGAGGGTCAGAGCGCCGGTCGCGGTCGTCTTGCCCGCCAATGGCTTTCGCCGCCGGGCAGTGGCCTCTATGTCTCCTTCATCCTGCGGCCGGCCCTGGAGTTGGCCGACCTGCCCAGGCTCACCCTGGCCGCGGGGGTGGCGCTCTGCCGGGCGGTGACCCGGTCCACTGGGGTGCAAGTCCAGCTCAAGTGGCCCAATGACCTGTTGCTAGAGGGCAAGAAGTGCGGCGGCATCCTCACCGAGACCGATGGCCTGCTTGGTGACGGGCCGGTGGCGGTGATCCTCGGCATCGGCCTCAATGTGAACACCCCCGTAACCCTTTTCCCTACGGAATTGCAGGACAGGGCCACCTCGTTGACCGCAGTTACTGGGCGGGAGTACCAACGGGGGCTGTTGCTGGAAGCCTTAAGCGAAGAGGTGGAGAGGGTGGTGCAGCGAATGGAGCAGGGGGAGTTTGCCGCTATCCTTGCCGAGTGGCGGCAGCACGATGGCCTTGCTGGCCAGCGCCTTTCCTGGCTTACCCCGCAGCACACGGTGGTGACCGGTATCTCCCTCGGGCCGGACGCGGCGGGACGGCTTCATATCCAGGACGACCATGGCACCATTCACGAGGTGCTTTCCGGCGACCTTGCCCTGGCAGGAGAATAGCGAAGAAGCTTTCAGCGATCAGCCGACAGCAAAGGCAAGGGAAGACAGGGCTATTTGATTGCTGTTGACTGAGGGCTGAACGCTCTGATCAATCGGCAGGATCGAAAAGAATCGCATCCAAGAGAGCCAAGACCTCGTTCACGATTTCCTGGGGGGCCGCCGCGATAAACTGCGCCTTTCGTGCCCTGAAGTCAACGGACTTGACCTGTTCCGCCATGATGAATCCGGTGAGCGAGCCATCGGTCGGAACCGGCACATGAAAAGGGAAGTTGCGTTTGGTGTTGGTAATCGGGCAGACCAAGGCCAAGCCAGTGGCGTTGTTGAACAGGTCTTTGCTCACAACCAGGGCAGGTCGCCTGCCTTTTTGTTCATGTCCGGCCTGTGGGTCGAATGTCAAATAGACGAACTCTCCTTGGCGTGGAATATAGGCAGGAGGCATTTACCACTCCTCCCGGCCTTCGGGTTTGCCCCACGCCTCTTCGCCGGCCCGCTCACCCTTGGGAATGCGGGCAACGAGATCGGCAAGGCTATATCTCCCGCGTGTTCCTTCGGCCGGTTGGATGACGATGGTACCATCCTTTTCCAGAAGTTCCACCGTTGCACCAACCTGTAATCCGGAGTCTTTGAGTAATTGCTTCGGGAGCCGGATTCCCTGGCTGTTTCCCCATTTCTGAATGTGTGCAAGCATAAGAGCCTCCCTTTGTATATACAAAATTATACATTGGGATGTGGGGAAGTCAAACAAAAACGCCAAGACGGAAGAGCGCAAAGATTTTGTTGGAATAGTCTCTGCGCCTTTGCGTCTCTGCGTTGTTTCTTGTTTTTTTGCTGAATGCTGACGGCTGACAGCTATTCAGGTGAGCAGACGAAAATCTCTGGCCTTGGCGGCGTTTCGGTCAAAGGTCAGGGTTTCGTTGCACTCGGCGGTTCGGTTCTGCTGGGCGATGAGACAGTCGGCAAAATCAGCGGATGCGGTCCGGTATTCCTTGAGGGCCCGCCAAGCCGCGTCAATTCCCTGCACGCGAAAATGGGCGGTGCGGAGGATCTGTTCGAGCACCTTGGCGATGGCATCCGGTTTCGCGGCGTAGCAGCGTTTCAGCACCCACGCCAGCTCGCACAGCACGACCTGGTTGATAAAGAAGATTTCGCCGCTGTCTGCCCCCCGCTCGATGGCTTTGGTGGCGAGTTGAGTCTGCTTTTCGTCATCCTGCACGATGTAGCGCACCAGGACATTGGTGTCGAGGCCGATCACAGAGCCCCGCCCTCCTGTTCGATTGCTGCCTGCATGGCCTCAAGGGTAACCGGCTTTTTCCCGGCCGGGATCATGCCCTTCAGTTTGCGCACGTCCGCCGTGGCCGGAACCAGCGTCACCACGCCGTTGGCATCGATGAGAAACTCGACCCGATCGCCGGTGCCGGCTTTCAGGAAGGTGCGAATCTCTTTTGGGATGGTAATTTGTCCCTTGCTGGTAATGGTTGCCGTGCTCATGTGTCCACCCTGGAGTTTTTGAAAATCCTTACTTTAGGGTAAGGATTTGGAGGGTGGATGTCAAGACAAAAAAAGCCCTGGTTGGCGGACCAACCAGGGCTTGGGGTGATTCGTGGGGAGCGGTGCTTACTGGAAGAATGCCTTGAGGATCAGGGTGACGATGCCGCCGATAACGAGGGCATTCATCCATTTGAGGAGCTTGATTTCGCCTTCGAGCACGGCAAGGTGCGCGGTCAGGTTTTGCTCCGACTCCACCAAATCAGCCATGGTGGCGAGGTGTAAGTTCATACCGGCTATTTTATAAGTTTGAGCAGAAGTGCGGCAATGAGGGTAGTCTGGAGAAACCCGGCGCCCATCACCCAGCGGACCAGTTCCGATTTCATCTCGGCCAGCTTGACATCCATGCGAAGTTCCATTTCCCGGAGGTCGGTTTTGGATGCCGCTGTTTTCATGCGACTTCGAAATGAAGTTGCTTCAGGCTGGCAATCGGAATCCGTCCTTTTACGCTCAGCAGTTCAATGCCAACGACCTGTTCCTGTTCGTTGAAATCCAGGATAATTCCCGGCTTTACCTCCTCGGATTCGATGATTTTTGAATCGTCGAGCCGCAGATACACGGCATCGGCTTTTTCATCGAAATGTATTTTCATCTGCACCCGATGCCTTGGCAGACCATTTCCGTCAGCGCCTTGAGGGCATTACCATTGAGGGTGGCCACCCGCCCGAGAACTTGGCTGCTGTTCAAGGTGGCGATTTTGTCATAGCGAATCCAACTGGTTTTGGGCAGGCTCCCTCTTTCGATCATGGCTGACTCCACGATAACGGTGTGGTCGTGAAAAGATTTGGTGGTAACTGGCAAGGCGAGGAAGTCGTCATAGTGTTCCAGTTTTTTGAGAACAATGGCTGGCCGCTGCTTCGCTGTTGTCCCTTCGGCAAAGGGGAACGAGACCAGCACAATGTCACCAGCCGCGAACATGGTTCCATACCTCGTCTTCCTCGTTATCCCATACCGCAGCCAAGCTTTTTTCCTGAAGCCTGATCCATTCCGTGCCTTCTGCCCGCACCTCGTGCAAGCGCCTGGCTTTGACAAAGGCGATGAAGTCCAGCACCTCTTCCGCCAAGGGGTCGGGCAGGGTGCTGGCTTCCCTGCAAAGCGCTTCGGCGAGTTTATTTGTCATGGTGAGCGCCTCCAGAAGAGAGAGTCTTTGTTTTACTTATATGTCCGGTTGTGTTTTTTTGCAAGAAAGCAGCGAGCAACAGCTTTAACGCCAAGGCGTAAAGACGCAAAGGGAAAAGCAGTCAGCGAAGAGCTGTCAGCTTTCAGCAAAGGCAGAGTGGAAGAGGATTAGAGGGGTAGGGGGGAGGGCAAAAGCTCTCTTGCGTCTTGGCGTTGTTCCGTTGTTTGCTGTTTTTGCTGACCGCTGATTTTGATAGGAGCCGCTTCAGCGGCAAGAGTCGAGGGTGAACCCGCTCCTACGGGAGAAAGGCAACGAGTTGTACCGGCGTTTCGTCTTTTGTTGTCACTGGCCCACCCAGTAGTCGGGTTTGCGGTGTTGGTGGGCAATGGCGATGATGAAAAGATGGTCTGATTCGATAGAATAAACGAATAATCCGGCGGATGGCTTGTTGCACTTCGGCCCGGAAGGAGCCGCCCAAGCCTTGTTGTTCCAGCGCATAATAGCCGGACGCGTCTTCAAGTTCCATCACGGCAAGGCGGGAGAAGAGAACCTTCATTTGGCGGCGAACACCTCTTCCATCGGCACTCCTTCAAGGCGGCCTTCCCGATACGCCTTGAGCCGTTGCTCCGCCTCCGCGGCCCAGATGGCTTCAATAGCAGGGTCTGGGGCGTCGAGGCTTTTGAGCAGCCCGTCGATGAGTATGAATCTGCTCGCCTGGTTCAGTTTCAGGGCCTCTTCCAACACTTTTTCCGCGTTCATGCAGTACCTCCATATGGAACGATACAACTCCATTGTATCCTTGACAGCAAAAACGTACCACTGAAAACAAAGAAAAAGCCCTGGTTGGCGGACCAACCAGGGCTTGGGCTTATTGAAACAGCCAGGAACTTCAGGATGCTTTGAACTTACATCGGAAAGAATGATTTCAGCAGGAGCGCGATGACTCCGCCAAGCAAAAGGCCGAGCATACATTTGACAAGGGTCAGATCAGAGTGAATCGGTGCAAGCTCAATTTGCAAGTCTTTCATGGTCAGCAAAGCAGCTTCGCCGGAGGCCTCGCGATACGCATCGGCAATAGCCTCCGCCTGCGCCTGAGGAAAGCCCGCTAATTCCAGCTTTTTGACAAATTTAAGCGTATCGAAGGTAATTGTTGCCATAAAAACACCATATCACGGGATAGGGAAAAGTCAAGGCGGAGAGCAACGCGAGAGAAATTAGGAAAAAAGAACGGAGGTGTGTAGGAGCCGCTTCAGCGGCGACAGGGCCGGCAGCTATCGCGGGTGAACCCGCTCCTACGGGAGAAAGGCAAAGAAAAAGCCCTGGTTGGCGGAGCAACCAGGGCTTGGGCTGGACAAGAGCCAGCGAATTGCGCAAGGGCAACGAGAAGATCGTGGTTAAGCGGCGAAGCGAAGGATTTCCACCTCGGTGCCTTTTTCCACCGCCTCTTCGGACAAACGGAGCACACGGTCGGCAATGGCCTCGGAAAGATAGTATTCACCGCAGTTGGTGCAGACATCGGCCGGAACCTGCTTGATGATCAGCGCCGTATCCCCTCGATGGAGTACAACGGTGGTCATGCCGTGGGCGGTTTCCCCAACCTTGCAGAGTGTGCAGAGCATAAACTACCTCCTCGTTTCGTAATCTTCTTTCCAGGCAGCCTTGTCAGGAACATAGACGGTCACAACAAAGCATTTCCTGTTTGATGCGTCGATTGCCACAACGACATGAAGTGGCATCGTGTTTGAAAAGCCGAGAAGCAAATAGCTTGGGTATGGCCTGTCTTCGCGGGGTAGGTGGCAATAACCCTGCCGCGTTCCACGACGTGTCTGACGTCGGCTGTTGCTATCCGCCGTTCGAACATGCGCTGCATCGCATGGCCGGTAAAGATGAGTTCCGTGCAGTCCATTTCTTTTTTTACAATATTTCGGAAAAACAGGCAAAGAAAAAGCCCTGGTTGGCGGACCAACCAGGGCTTGGGCTGACTAGAAACAGCTAATTGCGCTTGCGCAATTAGAAGGTCATGGTCAGGGAGTGGCTCAGCATGTAGACGTTTTCGGCATCATTGGAGGTTGCGGTGGAGTTGAAGAAATCACCGGTATCCAGGTAGCCGAAGTGCGCCTCGTAGGTCAGGTTGTCGAGCAGCTTGTAGGCTGCGCCGATGTTGTATTCCCAGCCATACTCGTCGTCACGACCGGCGTAGCTGGGGGCCACAGCAGCCCCGGCAGCGTTGGTTTGAACAGCCTCGTCGGCCTCGGCATAGCCGATGGCGCCGTGCAGGGTCAGTGCGTCGGAGACCTTGTAGTCAGCAGCCACGATAAATGCGTGCACACCAGCCGTGCTCAAGTTACCGGTGTTGTTGCTGAATAGGTCGTTGTTCAGCATGCCGGTATGACGGCCAGTGAGGATGTAGAGCGGCTCGAACATGTCGCCGGTGCCGGTGGTGAGAAGGCCCTGATTGTTTTCATCGTCTTCAGACTTGTCATCACCCTGGGCGTAGAAGTACATGACACTCGGGGTCAGGTTGCCGAATTTGCCGCCCACCTGCAACATGGCTGCCCAGGAATCATAATCCGTATCCAAGGTGGCAGGGTTATCGAAGTCTATCTCGCCGAAGTAA
>JAJZSH010000103.1 GCA_021822005.1 Deltaproteobacteria bacterium
TTTTTAAAGGAATTCATGTTCTTGAGCTCGGTGCGGGTGCCGAGCGCCTTCTGACCCACGGGCCTGAGCGAAATATTGGCGTCGCAGCGGAAGCTGCCTTCCTGCATGTTGCCGTCGCAGATATCCAGATAGCGCAGGATGGCGTGCAGCTTTTTCAGGTAGGCGGCGGCCTCCTCCGGCGAGCGGATGTCCGGCTCGCTGACGATCTCGATGAGGGGGACGCCGGTGCGGTTGAGGTCCACATAGCTCACCGGCTCGCGCTCGTCGTGGATGAGCTTGCCTGCGTCCTCCTCCATGTGGATGCGGGTGAGGCCGATCCTTCTGGTCCGGCCGCCCGCCTCGACCTCCACCCAGCCATGCTCTGCGATGGGCAGGTCGAACTGGGAGATCTGGTAGCCCTTGGGCAGGTCGGGGTAGAAATAGTTCTTCCGGGCGAACTGGTTCACCGGGCCGATGGCGCAGTTGGTGGCGATGGCCATCTTCATGGCGTACTCCACCACCTTTTTGTTCAGCACCGGCAGTACGCCGGGCATGCCGAGGCAGACCGGACAGGTGTTGGTATTGGGCGGATTGCCGAAGGCGGTGGTGCAGCCGCAGAAAATCTTGCTCTTGGTTTTGAGCTGGGCATGGATCTCAAGGCCGATGACGGTTTCAAATTCCATGGTGTTCTCTCCCTTATACTTTCCCGGCGACAGGACAAAGGCGCCGGGTCAGTGCGTCTCTTTCGCTTTCTTTACCCAGACCCGGATCCGGGTCAGTTCCTGCTCCCAACCGGAGCCGATCCGCAGCTCGAGAAACATCCTGAACAGCTGATCCACGGTGCGCACCACCATCTCGTGCAGGCTGAGATGCTCAAGCAGCCTGCCTTCAACCGCCTCGGGGTCGTTGCCCTCTTCGGCGGAGCCCATGGTCTTGGGCGGCTTCACGTTGCGGAACTCCATGAGGGTGGCCTTGAAGGAAAGGTTCCATTCATACTCCCCCCGGGTCAGCAGCATCCTGGCCTGCTCCAGCTTCTTGCCCATGGCCAGCCCGGTGCGCGCCTCCTGCAGCTCGGTCATCAGCCCCCGGCAGATCAGCTTCTCGCGGTTCTCCCCTTCGCCATACTCCAGCATCATGTGCTTTTCAAAGACCAGCTGGATATCCTCCCCCGCTTCGGGGAGAAAGATGGTCCCCCCGCGCTCCTCGCTTTTGAACCAGAGCCAGGTGAGAAATTCCTGGCCCAAAAATCGTTTTTCATCAATGAGATCAATCAAATCCATACACGTAAGCCTCTGGGGTCAAATAAAGGTGGTCTCGCAAAAATGGAAAAAAGCCACCGGTCCGTAACACAAAATCAAAGAGTACAAAGCAATAACCGTCGCCGGTCGCTTTCGCTTCCTGCTGTAATCGCGGCTTTTCGAAGTCTGCGCTTATCTGCGATTTCAACAAATGAAGATTGCGGGAGTGATGTCGGCCAGGGCCTCGCGGCCAGGGGCGTCCAAGAGATGCTCGGCGGTGAGATACGGCACCTGCAACATCAGGCTGAGATCAAAGGTTTCCTTGAAAAATTCCTCCAGCAGCTCCTGGGCCTTCTGGCTGGTGGAAAAAAACAGAACCGTGGCCTCGGCCAGATTCCAGCAAAGATCATACACCGCAGGGGTCGGCGCCGCCTTTTTCATCAGCATCAGCTTGACGCTCTCCTTGATCTCCACCCGGTGGGCCCTGGCCAGCTTGGGAATCTGCCGCTCCTTTTTAAGCCGCTCCTCTTCCTTGAGGCAAAACTTGTTGAGCACCTTGGGCGACACCCTCCGCTCGTCCATCCGCAGGGAGAGCACGACATGGTCCGCCGCCGCATACGAGGCATAGGCAAACTCGCTGTCAAACATGTTCAGGACGGAAACCCAGCCCACGGAGCGTTCTTCGTAGCTCTCGTCAATATCCCGGAAGGAATGCCGGGCGATCCGCTCGGCGGCGAACTCCCAGAAATTCGCGGGCAGCTCCCCTTCAACCGCATAGCGGACATAACTTGCCGATCTGGCCAACAACCCCATGGCGCACCCAAAAGTAAATAGTCACAAAAAAAGCCCTGCTCAGCGCAGAAGCTCCATCTTAGCTCGCAACAAACCAGAAGATATAGCAGACCCGCGCCGGCGTCACAAGCTATTTAAGAGGCATCCCCCCCACAGGAAAACACCAATAATTACACAAGCTCAGTCCGTTATCCGGCAGACAGGCCGGGAAAAAGGCGGGGCAAAAAAGGAAAAAGAAGACAGCAAAGACTTGACACGGAAAACCGACTGTTGTAAAAGTGCCTTTTCCTACAGGTTGGGTCGTTAACTCAGTCGGTAGAGTATCTGCCTTTTAAGCAGAGAGTCGCGCGTTCAAGTCGCGCACGACCCACCATTTTCTGTACGGATATTTGTCCCCATCGTCTAGCCCGGTCCAGGACACCGGCCTTTCACGCCGGCGACACGAGTTCAAATCTCGTTGGGGACGCCAGAAATTCTAAAGGGAATCAGCCGCATGCGGCTGATTCCCTTTTTTTCATGACTGCACCATGACCTGCATCCAAGACTACCACCAGCTGCTTGACGCCCTTGACGCAGAGATCGCCCGCGTCCGGGAGATGCATGCCGCGACCCTCTCCTGCGGGCCGCGCTGCGCCTCCTGCTGCCTGGCCTTCAGCGTACTGCCCATTGAAGCGGCGTTCTTGCGGGAAGCCATTGCCGCCCTGCCGCCTGCCAGCCAGGACCGGCTTGGACGCAGCCTTGCGGAAGGCGCTGATCGCTGCCCCCTGCTCATTGATGATCTGTGCGGCATCTATGCGGCCCGCCCCGTCATCTGCCGGACCCAGGGGTTGCCTCTGGCCTATGTGGACGAAGAGCGCGAGGCCATCGAGGTCTCGGCCTGCCCGCTGAATTTCCCGGACGAGTATGCCCTTGCCCCGGAAAGGCTCCTGTTCATGGACGGGTTCAACGCCCGCCTTTCTGACCTCAATCTTATCTGGTGCCGGAAACAGGGCCTGGCCCCGGACAGACGCCTCCCCCTCCGGGAGATTGTCAGCAGCGGCCCGCCGGGGGCCTGACCCCAAGGGCAATCCATCCCAGGATGCCGGGGCACTTACTGCTCCGGCAAATCCGCCCCATCCAGCAGGGCCTCGGCAACCCTCTCTTCCAGCCTGTCTTTGTCTATGGGCTTGGCGCAATAGGCTACAGCCCCAAGGGCAAACGCCTGTTGGGCCGTGACCCTGTCGGGCAGACCGGTCAGCATGATGGCCGGCAGGCGCGGCAGCGCCTTCCGCATTTCGCACAACACGGCAAGGCCGTCCATCTTGCGCAGGTTCATGTCGAGAATCGCCAGGTCCACCGGGGTTTTTTCCGTGAAACGGAGGGCCTCGTCCTCGTCATGGAACACATGCACCACATGGCCCTTCTTCTGAAGAATCTTCTGAATCAGAATCGCCGCGTCCCGCACATCGTCCAACACCAGAATCTCTGCCACGTCGCTATTGCTCCTTTTCCTGGCCTGCGGAAACAATCGGCAGAAAAATATGAAAGGTCGTGTGCATATCCAGGGCGACAAGCTCCGACTCCAGGGGCGGGGATTTGACCTCGATCCGGCCGTTGTGATCCTGGATAATTCCGAAGGAAACGGACAGGCCCAGCCCGGTGCCCTTGCCAACGCCCTTGGTCGTGTAAAAAGGGTCAAAGATCCGGCCCAGCTGATCCGGGGGGATGCCGGAGCCGGAATCGCCGATGATGATTTCGATCTGCCCGCTCTCCTCATGCCACCGGCTCCACACCCCGATGATCCCTTCGCTGCCGATGGCATGGTGGGCATTGGTCAGCAGATTGACAAAAACCTGGCGCAGGCGCTCATTGTCAAAACAGGTCTTGGGCAGGCTTTCAGCAAGACAGCGATGGATAAAAATATGATCCATGTTCAGGGTGTGGGTGACAATGGCCAGCACCTCATCCAGGCACTTGTTGAGATCGGCATAAACCTTGTTATGTTCCTGGGTATGCCGGGAGAAATTGAGCAGATCCGCAACGATCCGCCGACAGATTTTCGCCTGCTTTTCAATGATCCGCAGGGTCTCGTGCACCTCGGTCTTTTCCTCGAAATCTTCTTCCAGCAGCTGGGCATAGCCCAGGATGATCCCAAGCGGGGTGTTGATCTCGTGGGCGACCCCGGCGGCAAGCTGCCCCACCGAGGTCATCTTCTCGGAGTGCACCAGTTGCTCCATCATTTTCTTGAAGTGGGTGAGATCCTTGGCGATCCCCTGATAACCCTGGGTCACGCCTGCTCGATCCGTAATGGCGGAGGCGGTGATCATCAGATACAAGGGGCCATCCTCCCTGCCGACAAATTTCGCCTCGAAATCCTTGACCTGCCCATCCGAGGCAAGCAGGGCGCGATACTGCGCCCCACGTTGCCGGTCGAGAAAAAACTCGGCCAGGGGTTGACCGACAATATCCTGCCGCCGCTCGACCCCGAGGAGACGCAGGCCGCTCTCGTTGATGTCGCAGAACCTGCCCGCCGCATCACAAAAATAGATCATGTCTTTCGAGCCTTCGAAAAAACCGCGAAATTTCTTCTCGGACAGGCGCAGGTCAAGGGTGCGCTCTTCCACCTGCTGCTCCAGGGTCTGGTTCAGGCGGGACAGATCGGCATGCGCCTCCCTGAGCCTTTCATTGGCAATCTCCAGAGAAAGCGCGTCGCTTTTGGCCCTGTCGATGAGAACCGCCGTGCTGTGATAGTGGAGGGTCAGGATCGCCACTCCGCAGAGGGCGATGGTGTTCAGCCCGCCGCTGTAGGGATCAAGAGCATCCCACAGCTCCGGCAGGTTGGCGAGCCGGAGCGCATAGGGCAGGAGATGCCCCACCCCGCGGGAAAGGGAAAAGACCACCATCACCAGGGAAAACCAGAAGAAATACGCCCAAAGGATGTTTTTCGGTTCCAGCCGGGTAAGACGCCTGGCAAAGGACAGGGCAAAGAGGGAGAGCATAACCATCACGGTGGCGCCGAGATAATCCACCAGATAGACGGGAAACAGGGGGAGGTTGAAGACTTCTTCCATCAGGAGACCTGCCCGGCCCGGCTCTGCCGCCGCTTTTCAATGACATCGCAGAAATCGCGCAGGGCGAAGGTCAAAAACCAGAGGGCCGGAACACAGAGCAGGTGATCAAACCGCCCCAGATAATAGAAGAGGCTGAGCAGAGACCGGGATCCGACAAAATAATCCCCCACCAGACTGACGCCCGAATCCCTGATATCGGGGTACATATCCCCGGCAAACCAGTGGATGAACAAATGATCCAGATCCCACAGGAGGAAAAAAAGCAGCGACAGCTTGAGGTATCTCCAGGACAATCCGGTATCCGGCGGCCTGGTGTGCAGAACATACAGCAAAAGCAGCAGGGCCACAAACAACAGGAGGTGCGCCATCAGGTGAACCATGGGGCCTTCCGCCTGCCCATGCGCCTGAACCGCCCAGGCCGGGCTGCTCCAGCAGAGCAGGCAAACGCAGCCCAGCAGGAAAGCGTGTCTTTTCATCCGAAATCCTCCACCACTGTCCAGAATGTGCAGATGCATGCTCACAATTAGCAGGTTGTCCCGGCGGACGCAAGCGATATCCAGCGGAGCCCGCCCCGAAGATCGACAAGAAAATGTTGATTCTTTTAAAGAAATGATGCATTCAATGAGGATCTGTCCAAAAACCGTCCCCTTATCATGACTCTTGCCGGAGATGACTGCTTGACCGCTGACCAGCCCCATTTTTCCTGCCCGGAAGGGGAATTTGCCGCCTCGGTCCTCATCGTTGATGATGACCTCGACATGCTCTCCATGCTGAAGCGGATCGTGCGCAAAAAATGCCGGTGCGAGGTGAAAACCGCACCCTCCGGCGAAAACGCCTGGCAACTTTTGGGAGACTGGCAGCCGGACATCGTGCTGATGGACATCAAGATGCCGGGGCTGGACGGCCTTGCGCTCCTTCAAAAAGTCAAGGAACAGTATCCGGCCATCGCCGTGATCATGATGAGCGGCTACGGCACGGTGGAATCCGCCATTGCCGCCCTGAAAAACGGGGCCTATGATTTTATCCAGAAGCCCTTTGACAATGAGCACCTGCTCCATACCCTGCAACGCTGCCTGGAACACCTCTGCCTGCTTGAAAAAAACCGGCGGCTCCAGAGTCGGCTGGCCGACCAGGAGGCCTTTCCCGGGTTCATTGGCGCATCCTCGAAAATCAAAGAGGTATACGGGCTGATCAGCAGGCTTGCCGATACCGATGTCACCGTGCTGATCCGGGGCGAATCGGGCACGGGCAAGGAGCTGGCCGCCCGAGCCCTGCATGGGCTGAGCGCGAGAAATAAAAAAACCATGGTCACGGTGAACTGCCCAGCCCTGCCGGAACACATCCTGGAAAGCGAACTCTTTGGCTATGCCAGGGGCGCTTTTTCCGGAGCGACCCACGACAAAAAAGGGTTGTTTCTCGAAGCCAGCGGCTCAACCATCCTGCTTGACGAAATAGGCGATCTCCCCATTCTGCTCCAGACCAAGCTGCTCCGGGTTCTCCAGGAAAAAGAGATCATGCCCCTGGGTCAGACAAAAAGCTTGGCGGTGGATGTCCGGGTGCTGGCCTCGACCAACCAGGATCTGGAGGAAAAAATACGCCAGGGACTTTTCCGGGAAGATCTTTTCTACCGCCTCAACGTGGTGACCATCACCATGCCGCCCCTGCGGAAACGACCGGAAGACATCCCTCCCCTGGCCCAGCATTTTCTCGCGGCCTTTGCCAGGGAATATGACCGCGAGGGCCTTGTCTTTGCAGCGGATGCACGCCCCGCCCTGGTGAAGCGTCCCTGGAAAGGGAATGTCCGGGAACTCCAGAATGTTATCAAGCGGGCGGTATTGCTTGCCGATGACAGCCCCATCTCCGCCAGACAGCTGACGGAACCCGGCCTGGAGGCTTCTGCCCCCAGGCCAATTGTCGAGAATCTGCATACCCTGCACTACAATCTCGCCAAACAGCGCCTGGTGGAGGATTTCTCCGCCGCCTATCTGGCCGAGGCCCTGCAGCAAAACAACGGCAATGTTACGGCCGCAGCCCAGGCGAGCGGCATGAACCGCCAGGCTTTTCAAAAACTCATGCGGCGCTTTGGTCTTACCGCTGAAAAATTCCGCACCCCGCCAGACAGATCCGCCTAGCCGGACGGGCAGACACGCTCATTCCCGACCATTTTCCGAGCCGGCAGCGCCACCATTCTCCGACAGGAAAACAATATGCCGCAAAAAAGATGCGGCGCATATTTTTTGCGGCATATCTCAACCCGCTTCCTGGCCCTTTTCCTCCCTGCCGCCTGCGGCAAAAAAACAACAACATCCACACACAATCAAGCTGATAAGAAGAATTTTGTTTCCGCTTCTCCGGATTGGCATTGTTATTGCTATAACAGAACGGATTGACATTTTGTTATAGAGTTGCTTTAACAGAAACGAGGAGGCGTCTGCAACCCTCCCAGCGTCAACCAATGCGTATCAGGCTCGAACGTCCTTGTTCACCAAGCCGTCCGCGCTTGTCAGACAGTGAAAACCACAAAGGAGGTGCAACGGCACAACAGGGAACTTCGGGCAAAAGCCGTATTTTAAAACATTTTCATTTCAGACAGGAGGTGGATGGTATGAAAGTCAAGTTCAGTGTGTTGCCGTTACTCGCCCTAGTGATGATGGTCTTGCTCATCACCCCGCAGGCACAGGCCAAAGAGGAAGCCTCTGCTCCAACCATTACTCTCGACAAAACCTCGCTTGCCAATGGCGGCGAGATCACCGTCAGCGGCCAGGCTCCGGCAGGCGCCCAAGTCTATGTCGAGTTCTATTCCGCCGACAAGAAGGTGCGGGCCAACCGCTTCGACGGCAAGAAGGATCCCAAGACCGGCAAGATCCCCTACAAGTTTTACCTGACCCACGAGATGCCTGCCTTCTACAAGATCCTTGTGCCCAAGGAGATGGCGCCGGAGCTGGACAAGGCCAAGGCCGAGGGCAAGAAATGGAAATATTCCGAGGTGCTGAAGAAGATCGGCGCCGACGCCGCCTACAGCGCGCCGGCCAAGATCAAGATTGACAGCTATCAGGCCACCATCATGGCCAGCATCATCGGCTCCCGCGGCGACTTGCTGGAGGCCATGGACGAAAAGGCAAATAAAAGCGAATCGATGAAGCTGGTGAAGGGCCGTTTCGGTAAAGTTGACAAACTGCTGGGTGCCAATGTCGAAACCCAGCCGGACGGCGCCTACACCGCCAAGATCAAGGTGCCAGAGGGCCAGGCTCCTGGCAAGTACAGCGTCACCGTCACCGCCGTCACCGAACGGATCAAGGAAGGCGACAAGGAGACGGTCAAGAAGGTCAAGAGCGAAGCCGCCACCTTCAACAACACCGTGTCCTTCCCCACCATGTACCTCGATTCGGCGGGCACCAGCATCAATCTCCTTTGGCCCTTCCTCCTCTGCCTGGTCATCTCCATCTTCGGCGTGCTCATGGGCGCGGGTGGCGGCTTTATCTTGAACCCCATCCTGGTGACCCTCTTCCCCCTGCCCCATACCATCGTGGCAGGCACCGTCATGCCCACGGTGCTGTTCTCCCAGGGTAGCGGCATCTACAACTACTCAAAGATCAAGTTCATCAACTGGAAACTCGGCATCGGCATCGGCTGCGCCATGCTGGTGGGCGGCTTCATCGGCCCCAAACTCACGGAGATGATCACCCTGGATCAGTTCAAGTTCCTCTTCGGTTGGGTACTTTTGGTGCTGGCCGGCTTGATGTACTGGCAGACCACCCCCGGCTATATTGAGAAGAACAAGAAGGAGCAGGCCATCTTGAAGGAGTTCAAGAAGCGGGCGGAAGCAGAAGCTGCAACCAAAGGCAATTAACACCATCAATTAGGAGGAATCCGTTATGAAAGTAGATTTCTGGGGTCATGAATTTGAAGTAAACATGTGGATCGGCTGCCTCGGCGGCTTTCTCATCGCCATCATGTCCTCGATGTTCGGTTTCGGCGGCGGCCCGTTCATGGTGCCGCTGATGACCGTCGCCCTGGGGCTGCCCATGTACATCGTGGTCGGGAGCTCGCTCCTGGCCATCTTCTTCAACACGGCCATGGGCACCATGCGGCACATGCAGTTCGGCAACTTCGACCTGCTCCTTTTTCTCTCCATGTTTCCGGCAGCCCTGCTGGGCGGCTACCTCGGCCCGATGATCGCCAAGAAATTGAGCCCGCTGGTGGTGAAGCGGGTTGCCTGCGGGGGCCTGCTGCTGCTCGGCCTGAATCTGCTGGGCGTTTATTAGAAAGAAAACAAAATCGTCCAGGTCCGGTTCCCGCAGAGATCGGA
>JAJZSH010000104.1 GCA_021822005.1 Deltaproteobacteria bacterium
TGATGGTCAGCAGCCGGAAGGCCACGGCGGACAGCAGGCCGATCACCAGAAAGAGGTAGATGACAAAGGGGGGCACGGTTTTGGGTATGTTGGTCATGGCTGGATGCTTACTCCGGTTCGCCATCAAGATGGCAGCAGTGTTAACGGCGTTTATGCCGCCCTTCGACAGGCTCAGGGCGAACGGAGTGTGTCGCCTTGCCGATGCGGTATTTGGGGTTCCAGACAAATTCGCCCACGAAGACGGTCTCCCGTGATTATTTTGAGTGAGATGCGTCATTGTATGGCGGCGAGACGAGGAAAAGCAACCAGGAAAATCATGGGGGGCGGTGGAAAAGTGGCGGGAGCCGGACAAGATGATATTTGCAATCCCAAACGGTATGTGCTAATGCTTTTGAGTTTCGGGCTCTGTTTTCGCACCTGCTTCCGAATCCCAGAGGCGCCTTTTTTAATGAGAACCCCAGATACGGTTTCAGGGGAGAGCATTGTCGCAGCGCCGCTTACGCTGCTGTTAACGGCGATGGTTATTTCGTAACGGCTCCTAAAAACGAAGGAAAAAATATGGCCACCCAAAAGATTATTTATACAGAAGTTGATGAAGCCCCCGCACTGGCAACGTATTCCCTGCTCCCGATCCTCCAGGCATATACAAAGGGCTCGGGCATTGCCGTTGAAACAAAGGATATCTCCCTTTCAGGGCGAATCATCGCCAACTTTCCGGAAAACCTGACCGAGAGCCAGAGAATTCCTGATTGTCTGGGTGAATTGGGCAAGCTCGTCAAGCAGCCCGAGGCCAACATCATCAAACAGCCCAATATCAGCGCCTCCATCCCCCAATTGCAAAGGGCGATCAAGGAGCTGCAGGACAAGGGCTATGCGATTCCGGATTATCCCGAGGCGCCAAAAACCGAGGCAGAGAAAGAACTTCAGGCAAGATTTGCCAAGGTTTCAGGAAGTGCGGTAAACCCGGTCTTAAGAGAAGGAAACTCCGACAGGCGGGCGGCGGCTTCAGTAAAACGGTTTGGACAAAAAAATCCGCACAGAATGATGAAACCGTGGCCCGCCGATTCCAAAACCCGGGTCGCGCATATGACCGGCGGGGATTTCTACGGCAGCGAAAAATCCACTACGGTCAAAAAAGCGTGCGAGGTAAGGATCGAGTTTGTCGGAGAGGATGGCAAGATTACCGTTCTCAAGGAGAAGACCGCCCTGCTGGAAGGAGAGGTCGTCGATGCCTCGGTCATGAATGTGGCTGCCCTGCGGAAATTCTATGCCCAGCAGATCGAGGCGGCGAAGAATGACGGGGTGCTGCTGTCGCTGCACCTCAAGGCGACCATGATGAAGGTCTCGGACCCGGTCATGTTCGGGCACTGTGTTTCCGTCTTCTACAAGGATGTTTTTGCCAAGTATGCCTCGATCCTCAAGGAGCTGGGCACCAATGTCAACAACGGCCTGGGGGATCTGTACGCCAAGATCCAGAGCCTGCCGGCAGCGCAACAGGCGGAGATCGAGGCAGACATCCAGGCGCTCTATACAACACAGTGTGCACTGGCCATGGTGGACTCAAGCAAGGGCATCACCAACCTGCATGTTCCCAATAACGTGATTGTCGACGCCTCCATGCCGGTGGTTATCCGGGACGGCGGCAGGATGTGGGGGGCTGACGACCAGCTGCACGACACCATCGCCATGGTGCCGGACCGCTGTTACGCCACCATCTACCAGGAGATCGTGGAAGATTGCAAAAGGCACGGCGCCTTTGACCCCGCCACCATGGGCACGGTTTCCAATGTCGGCCTGATGGCGCAAAAGGCTGAGGAGTACGGTTCCCACGACAAGACCTTTCTGGCGCCCGGCAACGGAACGATCCGTATGGTTGATGCCTCTTCCGGAGAGATTTTGCTTGCGCAGCCGGTGGAAGAGGGCGACATCTTCAGGGGCTGCCAGACCAAGGATGCGCCGATCCAGGATTGGATCAAGCTTGCGGTCAATCGCGCCAAGGCCACCGGCGTCCCGGCGATTTTCTGGCTGGATGCAGACCGGGCCCACGATGCCGAGCTTATCGCCAAGGTGAAGACATATCTGCCGAACCACGACACCAGCGGCCTGGATATCCGGATCAGGCAGCCGGTGGAGGCGATGCGCTTCTCGGTGGAAAGGATCCGCAGGGGTGAGGATACCATCTCCGTTACCGGCAACGTGCTGCGCGACTATCTCACCGATCTCTTCCCCATCCTGGAACTGGGTACCAGCGCCAAGATGCTTTCCATCGTGCCGCTGATGAATGGTGGGGGGATGTTTGAGACCGGGGCGGGCGGTTCAGCGCCCAAGCATGTGGAGCAGTTTCTCCGGGAAGGCCATCTCCGGTGGGATTCCCTTGGTGAGTTTTGCGCGCTGGTGCCCTCCTTCGAACATATCTACAGCACCTTCAAAAACGAAAAAGCGCTGCTTTTTGCGGAGACGCTGGATCAGGCCATCGGGAAGTTTCTGGAAAACGAGAAATCCCCTTCCCGCAAGGCGGGGGAGCTGGATACCCGGGGCAGCCATTTCTACCTGGCCCTCTACTGGGCGCAGGCGCTGGCCGGGCAGAGCAAGGATAAAGAGGCGCAGGCACGGTTTGCCAAGGTGGCCCGTGCGCTTGGCGACAACGAGGCAAAGATCGTCGCCGAGTTGAACAGCGCCCAGGGGCGCCCGGTGGATATCGGCGGGTATTATCGCCCGGATCGGGAAAAGGCCGAACAAGCCATGCGTCCCAGCGCAACCTTCAATGCAATTGTGGACGCTCTCTGATGATAATGAAAGCTAAAGGCTCTCCGTTGAGCACGTGATGGCTGGGCCAGTTACCCTTGAATCAGCAGCATTCTGTATTTCGAGAGGGGTGATGGTATGCGGATTGGCGGGATTTCCCTGGTGCAGCTCCTCGGGGCCATCAATTTTATGCTTCTCCTGTTTCAGCTGTTTTCCGGCCGACATTGGATACAGGTGAAAATCGGCATCCACCGCAAGGTTGGCCTGGCGCTTGTTGTCAGCGCCAGCCCGCATGGATTTTTAGCGATTGTGACCGCCAATTGAAAAGGCGGCGGACAGCCGTTTTTATGCCCGGATCAGGGAGAGCAGCTCCTCTGTTCTGGCGGCCAGCAGGGCCGGATCGCCCTTGCTTTCCACGTTGAGGCGCAGGACCGGCTCGGTATTTGAGCTGCGGATGTTGAAACGGAAGTTCTCCGCGGCAAAGCTCAACCCATCGGTGTAATCCTTCTCTCCCACCGTTTCGGCATAAAAGGACTCCACCCTGGCAATTACCGCCTTGGGGTCGCTGACCCTGTTGTTGATCTCGCCGCTCACCGGAAAAGCAGCCTGGCGTTCCCGCACCAGATGGGACAGCGGCTGGCCGGAGCTGCTCAATATCTGGGCCACCAGCAGCCAGGGGATCATCCCGGAGTCGCAGTAGGCAAAATCGCGGAAGTAATGATGGGCGCTCATCTCGCCGCCGTAGACGGCATCTTCGCTCCGCATGCGCTCCTTGATAAAGGCGTGGCCGGTCTTGCTCAGCACCGGGATGCCGCCCGCCTGCCGGACAATTTCCCGGGTGTTCCATACCAGGCGCGGGTCGTGGATGATCTTCGCCCCAGGATGCTTGGCCAGCATGGCCTGGGCCAGCAGGCCAACCAGGTAGTAGCCCTCGATAAAGTCCCCCTGTTCGTCAAAGAAAAAGCAGCGGTCAAAATCGCCATCCCAGGCAAGGCCGAAATCCGCCCCATGTTCCCGAACCGCCTTGGCCGTGACCTCCCGGTTTTCCGGCAGGAGCGGGTTGGGCACCCCTTGCGGGAAGGCGCCGTCCGGTTCCCACTGCAATTTGATGAAATCAAAGGGAAGATGCGCGGCCAGCCGGTCGATCACCGGTCCGGCGCAGCCGTTGCCGGCATTGGCCACGATGGTCAATGGCCGCAGGCCCTTGGTCTCAACATAGCCCAGCAGGTGGTCGATATAGGCGGGCTTGTTGTCCAGGCGGGTCAGGACGCCGGGCTTGTTTGCCGTAATCCGATACCCTTCCGCGGCCAGCCGCTCGATCTCCCGCAGGCCGCTGTCGCCGGAGATGGGCCTGGCCCCCTGGCGGACCAGCTTCATGCCGTTGTAATCCGCCGGGTTGTGGCTGGCGGTGACAATGACCCCGCCGTCCACCTCGAGATGGAAGGCGGCGAAGTAGATCTCCTCGGTGCCGGCCAGGCCCAGGTCGATGACATCCACGCCGGCCATAAGAAAGCCTTTGGCCAGGGCCTTTGCCAGGGCAGGGCTGGAGAGGCGGATATCCTGGCCGAGGGCCACCCTTTTCGGGGAAAGCAGGGCGCTGTAAGCCTGGCCGATGTTAAAGGCCAGGGCTTCGTTCAGTTCATCGGGCACCCGGCCACGGATGTCGTAGGCCTTGAAGCAGGGGAGAAGTGAGGTCATGGGCAGAAGTCTTTGAAGGAATGCTCGCTTTCGGGTAGATTGGCTCTTTTCAACACCATAAGGACAACTAATCATGGAAGCATCGATTCCGCAACCGCAATTCGCGGCGAAAATCGCCGATCTTTACAGCCGCATGGAAAAGGCCTACGACATTGTCGCCCGGCAGCTTGATTTTACCTGCCAGGGCTGCCCGGACAACTGCTGCGACTCCTATTTTCTGCACCATACCTATGTGGAATGGGCCTATCTCTGGGTGGGGATCGGGGCTTTATCGGCGGAACGCCGGAAAGCCTTGGAAAACCGGGCGGCCGACTATGTCGCGGCTTGCGAGGTGGCGTTGGGCAGAGATGAACGGCCCCAGGTCATGTGTCCGCTCAACGAAGAGGGACGCTGCAGTCTCTACCTCCACCGGCTGATGATCTGCCGGATGCATGGGGTGCCGTCCAGCCTCACCTTTCCCAACGGCCAGACCAAAAACTTTCCCGGCTGTTTCCGCTGCCAGGAGATCGTGGGGGATCGGCAGGCGGTGCCCACGGTGGAGCGGGCCACTCTGTTCCGGGAGCTGGTTGCTCTGGAGCAAGAGCTGCTTGGAGAGCAGCAGGGTCACTTGCCCAAGCTCAAGAAGACCATTGCCGACATGATCCTGTCGGGACCGCCCAGCCTGTAAGTTTTTTTCAGGAAGTTGAGAGCAGTAGTGCCCGGTTGGCTTTTTGTATTAGGCTTCCCCTCCCTTGACGGGAGGGGGCTGGGGGGTGGGTGAAGTTGCCAGCAGGATCACATCTGCCGACTTCCCCCTCACCCTGACCCTCTCCCACAAGGGGAGAGGGGACTTTTTGGGTAGCGAAGCAATATGTTAACCGAACAACGCTGTGCAAAGAAAAGCAATTATTTTTCCCGCATCAGCTCGGCGATCTGGAAGGCCAGCTCCAGGCTCTGCTCCGCGTTGAGGCGCGGGTCGCAGTTGGTCAGGTACTTCTCGGCCAGATGGCGGTCGAGGATCTGTCTGGAGCCGCCGGTGCATTCGGTGACGTTTTCCCCGGTCATTTCAAAATGGATGCCGCCGGGCACCGTGCCCTCGGTCCAGTGGATCTCGAAAAACGAGCGGATCTCGCCCATGATCTCGTCAAAATTCCTGGTCTTGTGGCCGCTCTCCGCGGTGTAGGTGTTGCCGTGCATGGGGTCGCAGCTCCAGACCAGCTTGAACCCCTCCTGCTTCATGGCCCGGGCCAGGCCGGGCAGGCTGTCACCGATCTTTTTCGCGCCGAAGCGGGTGATCAGGGTGAGTCGGCCCGGCTCGTTGTCCGGGTTGAGGATGCTGACCAGCTTTTTCACATCATCAAGATCGTGGCTGGGGCCGATCTTGACGCCGATGGGGTTATGCACCCCCCGGAAGAATTCCACATGGGCTCCGTCGATCTGGCGGGTGCGCTCGCCGATCCAGAGCATATGGGCCGAACAGTCGTACCAGTCGCCGGTCGTTGAGTCCTGGCGGGTCAGGGCCTGCTCGTAGCCAAGGAGCAAGGCCTCGTGCGAGGTGTAGAAGCTGGCCTGGTTGAGCTGGGGGATATCGGTGTCAAGCCCCACCACCCGCATGAAGTTGATGGCCTGGTCGATCTGGCGGGCGAGTTTTTCATACTGTTGGCCCTGGGGCGAGTTTTTGACAAAGGCGTTGTTCCAGGAATGGACCCGCTCCAGCGCCGCGTAGCCGCCACGGGTGAAGGCGCGCAGGATGTTCATGGTGGAGCAGGACAGATAATAGCCTTTCAGCATGCGCTCCGGGTCCGGGCGGCGGGCCTCGATGGTCGGAGCGATGCCGTTGACCATGTCGCCCCGGTAACTGGGCAGCTCGATGCCGTTTACCATTTCGGTGTCGGCGGAGCGCGGCTTGGCGTACTGCCCGGCCATCCGGCCCACCTTGATCACCGGCTTGCCGCCCGCGTAGCTCATGATCACCGCCATCTGGAGGATAACCTTGAGCAGTTCCCGGATGGCCGGGGCGGTGCACATGGAAAAGGCCTCGGCGCAGTCGCCGCCCTGGAGGAGAAAAGCCTCGCCCTCGGCGGCCAGGGCCAGATTTTTTTTCAGTTCGCGGATCTCTCCGGCAAAAACCAGGGGCGGGAGCTGGGAGATGGTCTGCACCGTCTCGTCAAACTCTTTTTTATCCGGCCAGTTCGGTTGCTGCAGGGCGGTGAACTGCTGCCAGCTCGTCTTGGTCCAATGCTGTGTCATGGCGTTTTCTCCATTTGATAACTGAGCCACGAAATCCACGAAAAACACGAAAATTTTATGGGTTCGCTGGTCGTGGCAGGCCTTACAATGTAAAATTATTATTTATTTCGTGCCCGTTCGTGGGTTTCGTGGCTAAAACTCACCCTTCTTTTGCTCCGGGCAGAGCGCAGGGGCCGCCGACGCAACAGGATTCGACATCAAAGGCGTTCAGGATGCGCAGCTCCGGCTCCCGCCGCTGGGGGGCCACCGGGCTGAAATCCAGGCCGGGCAGCATGGTCAAAACCGCCTCCCTGGTGGGAATGGCCTCAAGCCCGGTCCCCAGCAGCTTGCCGGTTCTGGCGTCCAGCAGCTCGGCGTCCTCGCCGTTGGTCACCACCGCAAGGGGAATCAGCTGGCTCTCTGCCAGGACCCTGGCCGCGGCAATGGCCGGGCGCTCCCGGGTTATCAGGGAGCCGGGGCCGTAGCGCACCACCATGATCCGCTGTCCCGCGATGCTCACCACGATATCGATCTTGGAGACCACGAACTGCCTGGCGAACAGGGTTTCAATCCTGCGCCGCATCTCCAGCTCGCCCTTGGCAAAACCCTTTTCCGCAACCAGCAGCCGGGCCAGTTTCTGGCGGTAGCGCTCGTCATCGGTGTCCACCAGCGGCTCGCCGGTGACAAAATCGACCAGGCTGCCGTAGATCATGTGGTGCGAGGGCGTGTCCGCCATACATTCAGACCCCAAAATAAAAAAAGAGGAGACCGCGGCCTCCTCTTTGCAAAGGCCGTCCCGGGTTCGGAAAGCGGCCAGTATAGTGCGTACCGCTTTCTTACAGGGTCAGCCAGGACTCACTGAACACGTTCTGGCCGCTCAAGACCTTATAGGTTTTATAATGCTCCAGGGCGGTGCCGGTCAGGCCTGCGGGATCGGGATCGTTGCCGTCCATCATGCCGTGGACCAGGTCCACCAGGTTCTGGCGCTCGCCCTTGCAGATCGCCATGAGCTCGGCATCGTAGGAGTTGACGATGGCGGTGCTGATCCCGTACTTCATCAGCATGATCAGGTAGGTGCGGTCGAGATACTTGCGCAGGTGCTCGGCCACGCCGTTGGAGACATTGGACAGACCCACTGTGGAACCTGCGCCCGGCGCGATCTCCTGCAGCATGCTCATGAACTCAAGACCGGAAGCGATCTGGTCGGCGCCCAGGGTGATGGGGGTGCCGATCGGGTCGAAGAGCATTTTTTCGTTGGGGATGCCGGCCTCGGCCAGGGCCATCATCAGGTCAACAGCCATGGCGGCGCGCTCGTTGGAGTCGCGGGGCATGCCGTCCGGGCCCCAGAGCAGGGCGATAACATTGCAGCCTGCCTCGGCGGCAACCGGGATCAGCTTCTGCATCCGTTCCGGCTGGGCGGAGATGGAGTTCATGATGGCGGCTTCCCGGTTTTTCACCACCTTGAACCCGGCGGCCATGGCGTCGGTGTTGGTGGTGTCCAGGCAGAGGGGCACGGAGCTTGCCGCTTCCACGGTCTGCACAACCCAGGGCATCAGCTCGATCCCATCCTTGCGGGCCGGGCCGATGTTGAGATCCAGGTAGGAGGCGCCGGCGGCGGACTCTTCCTTGGCCATCTCCTGAACAGGGGCCGGATTCCGTTCCTTCATGGCGGTGCCGCTTCTTTTACCCATGATGTTGATGCTTTCCGCAATGGCTGCTACCTTGATCATTGTTTTCTCCCGTGCTGTAGGTTTCAATCGTCTATATTTAGGAGCCGTTACGGCTCTTTACGCCGTTAACACTGCTGCCGTTCTTCTCATTTCAGCAGTGTGTTAACGGCGATGGCTATCGTGCGCCATCAACGGCTTTTACCGCTCCCGATGGAAACGGCGGTTTTCCCGCATGTAAGAGTGCATGGTAACGTGGGAAAATAGCGTTTTACAAAACGGATGTCAACAGGCAACAGGGTGAAGCAGTGTAAAAAAATATCGGATTGGTACGGAAATCGGTGGATATACCTAGGCGGGTGGTGTGATGCAACCATGGTTTTTCGTCGTCATCTGCTTGAGTGCCACAACGACGGTTTTCGCGTCTTTGAACGCGACGAAACATGGCCAGACATCCCGGCAGGCTTGCCTGGCCATGTTGTGCTGAAAAGGGTAGTAGAAACGATTAACGCCGTCCTCCGCCGCCCATGCCTCCTTGCCCCATGCCTCCGCCCATACCGGATCCAGAGCCCATGCCCGAACCGTTGCCCATGCCAGAGCCCATGCCCTGGCCGGACTTCCGGCCCGATCCGTCACGCGGTCCATTCTCCGGCTGCCGCATGGCCTTTTGTTTTTCTTCCGGGCTCATCTGTTGCACCCGCTTCTGCCGTTCGTTCTGGAAGGCATTCCGCTCTTCCATCCTGGCCTGTTGCATGGTTCCGCGCTTTGCCGCCATTTCCTCGTTGGTCATGGCGCTGTAGCCGGTGGCTGCCAAAGCCAGGGTGGCGGTGAGCAGGGTGCCTGCCAGGATGGTGCTGATCCGTAACATCGTGGTTTTCTTCATGTGGTAAATCCTCCGTTGATTAAATATCGTAACGTGGGTGAAAACGGGTACGTAAAACAGTATATCACGAATCATGCCATTGCTTGCGGACAAGTGGGTATTCCCCTGAATTACCGTGTATAATTTCAGGTCTGGCCATTGGCGATTTG
>JAJZSH010000105.1 GCA_021822005.1 Deltaproteobacteria bacterium
GCTACCGGTTTTTCCGCAACACCTTGGACTATATCAGGAAAAAAGGAGAAGAGCCCTTTGCCTTTTTTGCCCAACTGCTCACCATCTGCCAGAGGGCGGATTTTTTTGCCTGCGCGAAAACCCAGGAGCTCATGACCAGGATGCTGGTCGAGCTGGCCCGGACGCGGCCGGACCGGAAGCTTTTTTGTGAGCTGCTCCGGTTTGACTGGCTGGTGAGCGGGCAGAGGGTGCTGCCGCCCTGTCTTGCCGCGGAACCGCCCAGGGAGATCAGGGATCATCTCTGGCGCCATCTGCCGGAAGGCCAGCCGCCGCATTATACCCGGCTGACCAGAAACGAATTTTTCAAGCGGGGGATCTTTGCCCGGTTTTCCGGTGCGCTGCTGAAGGCTGTGGGCCTGGCGGAGGGCGGGTCGTCCCCCGGCGGCTGTGTCTGCTTTCTTCCGGAACAGGAGAGCGTTGCCGGGCATCAACGCCAGCGGCACACGGTGTTTTTTGTGCAGGAGCGGGGCGCTGCCCCACCAGAGCGGTAGGAGCGAGCTCGCTCGCGAAAAATATGCCGCAAGAAAATTCGCGAGCAAGCTCGCTCCTACACCGCCAGCCGCAGGATCTCGGCAATGGTGTCCCTGGGGTAGAGCCCGGCAATACCCCATTGCCGGGCAAGGCCCTCGGCGTTTTCCGCGATTGCCTCGATGTCTGTTGCGGGAATCCCCGCCTCGTGCAACCGAACCGGCGACTTGATCGCGACAAACCATTGTTCCAGCGCGGCAATCCCTGCTTCGCCGGAATCCAGCCCGAAAACCTCCTGGGCGAACCGCTTAAACTGGCTGGGGTTTTTCGGAAAATACCACTTCATCCAGGCGGGCATCACGATGGACAGCCCGGCCCCGTGCGGGATATTGTAGATACCGCTCAAGGCATGCTCGATCATGTGGTTGGGAAAGCTGTACGCGCCGATCCCGGCCGGAGTCAGGCCGTTCAAGGCCAGGGTGGCGGTCCACATGAAGGAGGCGCGCGCCTTGGCGTGGTAGGGCTCGGCCATGATCAGATCCGTGGTCTCGATCACCGTTTTGATGATCCCTTCCACCAGCCGGTCCTGGAGATGGGTGCCGGGCTGTTTGGTGCAATAGCCTTCGAGCACGTGGGCGATGGCGTCCACCGCGCCGTAGGCCGTGTAATCGAGGGGCACGGAATGGGTCAGCTCCGGGTTGAGGATGGAGACCCTGGGGTAGACGTGGGGCGAGGAGATATTGTATTTCTGGCGGGTCTCCGCATTGGTGATCACCGAGTTGCCGTTCATCTCGCTGCCGGTGGCGGCCAGGGTCAGGATGGTGAAGACCGGCAGGGCGCGCTCCACCTCCCGGCCGATAAAGAATTGCCAGACATCCTCGTCGGCCAGGGCGCCCACTGCAATGGCCTTGGCCTCGTCCAGCACCGAGCCGCCGCCTACCGCCAGGATCGCCCCGGCCTTGTCCCGCTTGGCCAGGGCCACGCCTTCCCTGGTATGGGAAAGGAGCGGATTGGAGACCACCCCGCCAAACTGGGTGCAGGCGATATTGCCGGCCTTGAGGCTGGCCATGACCCGGTCGAGCAGGCCGCTTCTGGCCACCGAGTTCCGGCCATGGACCAGCAGCACCCTGTTGATCCCGGCAGCGTTCAGTTCCGCGCCGATCAAGGCCTCCTTGCCTGCGCCGAAGATGATCTTGGTCGGGTTGTGAAAGGTGAAATCAAACATGGTCTCTCCTCTGTGTTTGGTAACGAATCGTAACCCGCAACCGCCCTGCGGTTGTCATTGAGAAAAAAAATTTTTATTTTTATGGCGGGGGAAAAGAATGTGGTTATTGTATGCCCGCAAGAAGGTAAAACAAAGATAAATTTTTTGGTCCGCCCCGGATATGCTACCTCCCCCTGCTTTTTTTTCCAGGGGGTCTCTGTCCCGGACCCGGGCAGCAGCACAGCGCAAAGGAGTTTCCGTGCGAGATTTTTTGAAGAAATGGCGCATCTATATTGTCTACGGTTTTTTCTTCAGTATGTTCATCAACGCCCTGCAGCTGACCTTTTCCGTCTATATGCTGCAGATCTACGACCGGGTGCTGTCGAGCTACAGCGTGCCCACCCTCCTGGCCCTTACCATTGCCGCCCTGCTCTCCCTGGGGGTGCTGGCCTCCCTGGAGTTTGTCCGCTCCCGGCTTCTGGTGCGCTGCGCCGTGGCCATCGACCAGGCCCTGAGCCGCGATGTCCTGACCAGCATCCTCGGCCAGGCCGCCCTGGCCGGCTCCGCTCCAAACCAGGCCAGTCTGCGGGATGTCAACTCCCTGCGCAACTTCTTCTCCGGCACCGCCATCTTCGTCCTGTTCGATATTCCCTGGACCCCGCTTTTCCTGGCCGCCATCTATCTCCTCCATCCCCTCCTCGGCCTGGTGGCCACCGGCGGCGCCGTGCTGATCACCATCTTTGCCCTGCTCAACGAGCGGGTCACCCACAAGCCCATGACGGCGGCCAACACGGTGGCCAATTTCGCCAACCGTTTCGTGGAGGCTGCCCGCAGCAACGCCCGCACCGTGCAGAGCATGGGCATGGTCGGCGGGGTGAGCGCCCGCTGGCAGGGGTTCAACGACACGGTCACCAAGCTGCAGACCCAGGCCAGCCGGAAGGCCGGACTGCTGAACGTATTGTCCTCCTGGCTCAAGCAGTCCATGCAGGTGCTGATCTACGGGGTGGGCGCCTGGCTGGTGCTGCAAAACGCCGCCACCGCCGGCGCCATGATCGCCGCCTCCATCATCATGGGCAAGGCCCTGGGCCCGGTGCAGATGGGCCTCGCCTCCTGGAAGAGCATGCTCGAGGCCCACGGAGCCTGGAAACGGCTGGACCTCCTCTTCACGGAAAAGGCGGCGCAGAATCAAAACAAGGGCGAGGCCATGGACCTGCCCGCGCCCAGAGGGCTCTTGGCCGCGGAAAACGTCAGCCTTGCCGTGGGGGGGCGGTTTCTGTTGCAGAATATCGATTTCAAGCTGTATCCCGGTGAGTCCATGGGGTTGATCGGCCCGTCCGGCGCTGGCAAGTCCACTCTCTGCCGTCTGCTCCTCGGGATCTGGCCGGCCTCCTCGGGCAAGGTCCGGCTGGACAGCGCCGATGTCTTCAGCTGGGATCACGAGAAGCTCGGCCCCCATATCGGCTATCTCGATCAGGACGTGGAGCTGTTCCCCGGCAGCGTGGCCGAGAACATCGCCCGCCTGGGCGAGGTGGATTCCGAGAAGGTCATTGCCGCGGCCCGGATGGCCGACCTCCACGACCTGATTCTCCATTTCCCCCAGGGGTACGACACCCGCATCGGCGAAGGCGGGGTGCTGCTTTCCGGCGGCCAACGGCAGCGCATCGGCCTGGCCCGCGCTCTGTACGGAGAGCCCAGCCTGATTATCCTGGACGAGCCCAACGCCAGCCTGGATGACGAGGGGGAACGGGCGCTCATCGCCTCCTGGGCCAAACTCAAGGAGCGGGGCTGCACCCTGGTGGTGGTTACCCACAAGCCCAGTCTGCTGGCCAATGTGGACAAGATCCTGCTCCTCGGGGAAGGTCGACTGCAGATGTTTGGTCCGCGGGACGCCGTGTTCCAGAAACTGATGGAAGCCCAGCAAGCCACCCAGCAGGCTGCGGCCCAGCAGCAGGCCCAGGCCCAGGCCCAACAACAGGCCGCAGCCCAGGCCCAGCCAAGCGGCGGGGCGGCTCTTCCGCCGGCGCCCCAGAACGTCTGAGCCCTTCTTCCCCCTGCCCCATCCCGAGGATTACCATCATGAAATTGCTTCCCGACACAATCCAGCCAGCGCTGAACACGATGAAAAAAAAGCTTGCCCTTTTCTGGGAGCGGTTGATGCCCCATGATTTCAGCGACGAGGACTACGCGCGCCTGCAGGACGAAAACGCACCCCTGCCGGAGCTCAAGGTCACATACACCGACACCCGGAAGATCGTGCAGATCGGCCTGCTCATCGTCGGCCTGTTTTTCGGGATGGGCGGGATCTGGATCGCCGTGGCCGAGATCTCCGGGGCGGTCATCGCCGGCGGCGAGGTCAAGGTCGATACCGAGCGCAAGACCGTGCAGCATCTGGAAGGAGGCATTGTCCGTGCGATTCTGGTGGTTAACGGCAGCAAGGTCAAGGCCGGCCAGCCGCTCATCGAGCTGGAAAGCTCGCGGGTGCTTGCGGGGGTGGAGCAACTCCACCTGCAGCTTGCCGCAAGCGGGCTGGAGATCGCCCGCCTGGAGACGGAAAAGGAGATGGCCAAAGCGCCGCGCTGGCCGGACCCGCCTCCCGGCGTGGCCCCCGCCAAATTCGCCGAGCTGCTGGAGAGCGAGACCAGGGTTTTTTCTTCCCGCCGCACCGGACTCGACAATCAGGCGGGCCTTTTGCGCAAACAGATCCAGCAGCTGGAAGAGCAGGAAACCAGCCTGGGCCGGCGCCTGTCCGCCCAGCAGGAGGTCATCGCCGCCCTGGAGGAGGAGCTTGCGGCCAAGGAGCCGCTGCTGGCCGAACGGTTCATCGACAAGACCGCCATCCTCTCCCTCAAGCGGGTGCTGGCGGAAAATCGCGGCCAGCTTGCCCAGTTCCAGGGTTCCCGCGCCGAGGTGCGGCAGAAAATAGCCGAATACCAGCTGCGGGTCAGCGCCCTTGAGGCCCAGTACCGGCAGGAGGCGGTGGCCAAACTCTCCGAGGCGCAGCAGCGCCAGTCCGACCGGCAGCAGCAATTGCAGCCCCTGCTGGATGCCAGCCAGCGTCTCACCGTGACCGCGCCCATTGGCGGCGAGGTGGTGGCCATGAATGTCCATTCCGTGGGCGGCGTGGTCACCCCCGGTCAGCCCCTGCTCGATATTGTCCCCGAAGATTCGCGGCTCATCGTCGAATGCCGGATTCAGGTCAAGGATATCACCAAGGTCCACGATGGCCAGGACGCGGATGTGAATCTGATGGCCTTCAACCAGCGCACCACCCCCAAAATCCCGGCCAAGGTGGTCTATGTCTCCGCTGACCGCTTGATGCAGAACACCCCGGCCGGCGGAATGGCCTTTTATCTGGTCCATGTGGCGGTGGACAGAGCCGAGCTTGAGAAAAACAAGCTCTACCTGACCTCCGGCATGCCGGCCATGGTGTTCATCTACACCGAACCGCGCACCGTGCTCGATTATCTGATTGAGCCGATTAAGGAACGGTTCGACCATGCTCTGCGGGAAACCTGAGATGGGGGAAATGACAATGGCGATACGACGGATAGCCCTGGCCCTCTTGCTCTGCACCCTTGCAGCCACCCCGGCGGCGGCGGAGCCCCTGAGCCTGCAAGCCTCTGTGGCCCGGGCCCTGGCGGAGAATCCCCAGCTGAAGGCCTATGCCCTGGGGGTTGGCGAGGCCCGCGAGGATGTGCGCGGCGCCTGGGGCGATTTTCTGCCCACCCTGGGTCTCAGCTACGGGAAAAACAAGCTGATCAACGATTCCGCGGCGGAGCGGGATGCCGACTATCTGAATCAGCGGAGCAACAGCTCCACCGTGACCCTCAGCCAGCCCTTGTTCTCGGGATTCTCCGGGGTTGCCGGGGTGAAGCGGTCCAATCTGGGCCTGGAGTATCAGGAGTTGCAGCTGCGCGCCATTCAGGCCCAGGTGATCCGGGAGATCCGCCGTGATTTTTATGGTGTGCTCCAGGCCCAGGCCCTGCTGGATCTCTGGGAGGCGGCGATCAAGCGCCTTGAGCGGCAGAAGGAGATCGCCAACGCCTGGTATGAGCGGCAGCTCGCCACCCGCCTGCGTCTGCTGGAGGTGGAGGTCGAGCTTTCCTCCGCCATCCAGCAACGGGACGCGGCCCGCTCCAGTCTCGCGGCGGCCAGGGCCCGCATGGCCCACTGGCTGGCCCTGCCCACCCCGGACGAACTGGTCCTGGACGGCTCCCTTGAGCAGGATGGGGAGGCGAGCTTCCCGCCCCTGGCCGACTGCCTGGAAATCGCCCGCCGGGAACGGCCCGACCTCGGGATGGCGGCCATCAATATCGGGGTGGCCGAGCAGGAGAAGGTTCAGGTTGCGGCCCGGAGTCTGCCCCGGGTCGATCTGGAAGGCAGCTGGACCGATTATACGCGCGATTATGAGAATATTCATTACCGGGACGACCAGCGCGACTATTACAGCGTCGCCCTTCGGGTTTCCTTTCAGCCGTTCCAGGGGGGAAAGAATATTTTCGCCTGGCGCCGCCAGGGCCTCACCGTGGAAAAAATGCGGCAGCAGCAGCTGGAGACGGCCAAGGCCATCGACACCGAGGTCCGCTCCGCCTTTTCCCAGTGGCAGGACAGCGCGGCGCGGCTTGCCGCCTCGGCCGATACCCTGCGCCAGGCCACCGATGCCTGGAAGTTTGCCGAGCGGGCTCTGGAACTCGGAGTCGGTTCCTTGCGCGACCTGCTGGATGCCGAATTGCGTCGGACCCGCGCCGAAATCACCCGTCTGGACGCCCTGCAGTACCGGCAGCGAACCAGGACCGATCTTGCCTACGCCATGGGAAGAGGCCGGAATCAGGCAGATGATGGCGAATAGGAGCGGCTTTAGCCGCGAAACCGCAAGACATCGCGGCTAAAGCCGCTCCTGCCAATAATGTTGTTTTGATTTAGAAATGGAATTACGCAACAAACAGGAAGTTCTCGCTTGCAATGGCATTAACCGAAGGCACACCGCTCAAGGTAAGAACCTCCGTGTATGTGCCAGTAGCGCTTAGCGTGGTGGCACCCGCAGCAGCGTTATAGGTGCCAACGTGACTGTCGGCGCCATCACTCCAAACGATGACAACATCATCACCAATTGAAAGTCCGGTTGCAAACGTAAGTTGACGCGAACCGGCAGCTTCAATCGCAGCTTCCATTGTCTCTACAGAAGTGAAAGTACCGCTCAGTACGACAACATTGTCACCTGCGGCCAAGGTCTTGGCTGCACTCACCAGAACTGTTTTGGCAGTCACACCGGCTGTGATAGCTGCGGCATTACCATCTTTCGGCGCATCAAATACCGTCCCTCCGGCATCTGTAACAGAGAAGGCAATTACGTCAACTCCATTGGTGCCGCTGATGGAGAAATCGGTCATCGTGTCAATGGTCGCCTTGTCAGCCAAAATAATGCGGTCATTGCCTGTCCCGCCCGTTATGGTGTCAGCGAAAGCACCACCGCTGAGGACATCATTACCGTCACCGCCAAGCAGATTGTCTGCAGCGCCACCGCCCGTTATGGTGTCGTTACCCGGACCACCGATTACGGTGGCACTGTTAGCGCCTATAGTGACTGTCAAGTTTCCGGTAAGACCGCCTCCAGTCATAACTTCATGGGCAGTTGCAGTCCAAGTGCCGATGGTCAAGTTTTTGCTGCCGCTGAGAACAACAGTGTCAACTGTTTTGGCAGTTGTGCTGGTATCCAATGTGGTAAAAGTGGAATCAATGGTGTTGTTGGTAATTATCAGGGTACCCACGCCAGCGCCGGTCTTCACGGATGCCTGAATAGCATTGGCAGCGGAAGTGCCGGTCAAATCCATCTTGAGCATACCTGCGCCTGCCGCCATTGCAGTGGCCGTGTCATTGTCAACGTCATAAGCCTGTGAACCGTTGGCAACCGACATCTTAAGAGTTGTTGCTTCGTTGACAGTGACGTCTTTGGCGGTTGCAAGGGTCGTCAAATTGATAACATCCACAACTGCACGGTTGAAGAAGCCTCCGGACAATGCCGCATTGTTCTCAAACGTTACAGTGCCGGCGCCCGATGCTTTTGTAATTGCGACACCAGTAGTACGCGCAGTATTGGAAATGACGTCACCGTCGCCTTTGATCGTAAGAGCAAAAGTCCCGCCCACGGTAACCAGATCGCCAGTGGCATTGCCGGCCAGATAATGGGTTGCATTGCTCAGGGTCACCGTGTTGGCCGCGGTGTTGCTATTGATAGCCAGAGTGTTGATATCACCGGTGGTAGCAGCGCTGTTGGTAATCGTCAGAACAGTTGCACCACCCGGAAGATTGAGGGTGAAGGCATCTGTGCCACCACTGCCGGCAGACAGTGTTGTTGTAGAACCCGCAGCCATTGTCAGGTTGTATGTGTCCGAACCTGTTGCGCCTGTAGCACCGATAGCAATGGTCGTTGCTGTGCCCGCATCCACAGTCACGGTGCCGTTCGTGCCAGATGTGATCGCCAGGGTATTTACATTCAGCTGTTTCACATTGGCGCCAGCAACGACTTTAGCTGCCTTAAAGGCAGCAGCGCCAGCAACGGTAGCTGTCGCTCCAAAAATGCCAGCAGCCAAGTTCAGTGTCTTAATGCCAGTAGCATTGGCGGCATCGAAGCCGACAGAAGCATAGATGCCGGTAGCATTAACTGTTTCAATCTTCGTGATAGTCGCCGGAATACTGCTGTAACTATTCATGAACACGTTGAATACGTCAGTATCGGTGTCAGTGCTGTCAAGGATCATGTCGGTTGCTGTAAAAGTCCCGACTGGGCCGGCAATCGTGTCATTACCAATCCCGCCGATGATCACATCCGGCGTCAGGCTGTTAGTGAGCGTGAAGGGCGAGCCAGAACTGGTCGTACTGATTGCCGTCACCGTCCTGATGCTCGTTGCGATCTCGGTCTGTGCAGTCGTCAAGGAAGCAGTGGTGGTTACCGGCAGCACCGCAGCCCGGGCGGCAGCGGCAGCAGTGTTGCCAGAGTAACCAACGATTTCGGCGGTGGTATCCAATGCGGCGGTGAAGGCGGTGGCGTAGGTAACCCGGTTGGCGATGGTGGTGATATCATCCCCCAGCGCGTTGGCCTGCATGGCATCAACCAGCGTGCTCACGGTTTGACGGCCGGCGGCCAGCTCGGTCGCCCAGTAGTCCTGACCGGCAGGATCAGCATCACGGCCCAGCAGGTTGGCATAGACCTGGGAAACACGCTGGGTTGCGGTCATGCCGGCATACAGGTCTGCGTATTCGGCGCTGGCGGCAAAACCAGCCTTCATGGTTGTCGCATTGCTGGTCTGCCAGTAGGCAAGACCAACGGGATCTGCAGGACGGCCAAAATATGCCAGATATGCCTTTTGTACATCAGTAGCAGAAACAGCCATATTTGTAATTCCTTAAGGTAAACCCCCGGCTTTGCCGGGGGACTCATACAGGTTTGACCTTTGCGGCGGTCGTGTTTCAGACTGTTACCATGAACGCAGCATTTTTTATTTCCCCCCTTTACAAAAGGGGG
>JAJZSH010000106.1 GCA_021822005.1 Deltaproteobacteria bacterium
CCATGCCGAGATGATGAAGGGCATTGCCCAGGATCTTGACCGGCTGATAGAGGGGGCCGGATCTGGCGCATGATTCTCTGGATTATTTCTGGTGTTCCGGAGACATTAGGGGCCGTTACGAAATAATCATTACATTTTTTACCATTTCGTTACGGCCCCTTACGCCGGTCACGACATTACACTGTGAGCCTCTTGCAAAACTCCAAAAACACCCTTCGACAGGCTCAGGGCGAACGGTAGTTGTCTTGAACTCATTGATTTCCTTAAGGTAAACCACCGGCTTTGCCGGGGGACTCATACAGGTTTGACCTTTGCGGCGGTCGTGTTTCAGACTGTTGCCATGAACGCAGCATTTTTTATTTCCCCCCTTTACAAAAGGGGGGTGAGGGGGGATTTGCGGACGGGTTTGTGCGATTCCGGAGTTTTCAAATCCCCCTCAATCCCCCTTTGTTAAAGGGGGAGGCGAAGGGGGCGGCCGCCTTGGGCGGCTCACGGTTTTGCCAGCGCCTTCGCCGTTAACACTGCTGAGGCGCTCACCCAATAAGCCACCGGCTTTGCCGGTGGCTTATTTAATTTTTTCCGTTCGTGCTGAGCCTGTCGAAGCACAATAAGGCATTTTGCAGGAGCCTCACTGTTACAGTTATTTTTTAACGACGGCTTAGTGTAGCCTTGAGATAAAGGCCACGGCCGCCAGGCTCTCCACGGTTATTGTCGCGCCGCCTACGGGCGGCGCTTTTTTTTCGGCGACAAGATCCTGGGGCGAAGAAGATGCGGTGTCAAGCAATTTATGCCAGAGGCGGCCGGTGGGCGGCGCCGGAATGATGAATTCCTCGGGAATGTGTCCGCCGTTGAGCATCACGAAAAAGTCATCGTCGCGCCGCACCCCGGCTGCGGTTCCATGCAGCACAAAGGCCAGGGTCTTGCAGGATGGCGACCAGTCGGGTCGGCCCGGGGTGGTCGACTGCCACTCGATTTCCGGGTTCTCTTCGGCGGCGGGGAAAAAATCGGTGCGGTGAAAGACCGGGTGTCTTTTTCTTAAGGCGATGAGCCGGGTGAAGAATCGCAGCAGGCCGTGGTTCTGCTCCGCCAGCTCCCAGTTGAGCCAGCTTATTTCGTTATCCTGGCAGTAGGCGTTGTTGTTGCCCTGCTGGGTCCGCCCGAATTCATCGCCCGCCACCAGCATGGGCACGCCTTGCGAAAGCATGAGGATGGTGGCAAAGGTCTTGATCCGCCGCCGGCGCAGCCCTTTGATGGCCGCGTTGTCCGTTGGTCCTTCGCTGCCGCTGTTCCAGCTGAGATTGTTGTTGCAGCCGTCCCGGTTGTCTTCGCCGTTGGCCAGGTTGTGCTTTTCGTTGTAGCTTACCTGATCGTACAGGGTGAAGCCTTCGTGGCTGGTGATGAAATTGATGCTGTTGCAGGGTTTGCGGCCGTCGTCCTGGTAGAGGTCGGCGCTGCCCGCGATGCGGGTGGCGAGCGGGGCCACCATGCCGTCGTGTCCGCAGAGGAAGCGGCGGACATCATCGCGGAACTTGCCGTTCCATTCGGCCCAGCGCCGGTTGGTGGAAAAGCTCCCCACCTGATAGAGGCCCGCGGCATCCCAAGCCTCGGCAATGATCTTGGTGTGGGCGAGGATGGGGTCTTCGGCGATCTTTTCCACCATGGGCGGGTTGCTCAGCACGTTGCCCTGCTGGTCGCGGCCCAGGACGCTGGCCAGATCGAAGCGGAAGCCGTCCACATGCATCTCGATCACCCAGTAGCGCAAGCAGTCCATGATCAGGTGCCGGACCAGGGGATGGTTGCAGTTCACCGTGTTGCCGCAGCCGGAGAAGTTGAGATACTCCCTGCTCTGCGGGTCCAACAGGTAGTAGATGACATTGTCCAGGCCCCTGAAGCTGATCACCGGCCCGTTGCCGCCCCCTTCCGCCGTATGGTTGAAGACCACGTCGAGAATCACCTCGATCCCCGCCCGATGCAGGGCCTTGACCATTTCCTTGAACTCCCGGACCTGGTTGCCGTTGCGGCCATTGACCGCATAGGCGGCCTTGGGGGCGAAAAAGGAGATGGGGCTGTAGCCCCAGAAATTTTTCAGCCTCTCTCCGGTGAAGGGGTTGCTGTTGGTGAGCTCGTGTTCGTTGAATTCGGTCACCGGCAGGAGCTCCACCGCGGTAATCCCGAGTTTCTTGAGATAGGGGATCTTTTCCACCAGACCCTGGTAAGTTCCGCCGTGGGCCACGCCGGAACTCGCGTGGCGGGTGAAGCCCCGGACATGGAGCTCGTAGATGATGCTCTGTTCCAGGGGGATATTGAGGGGCCGGTCGCCTTCCCAGTCAAAGTCGTTGCCGATGATGCAGCAGCGCCGCTGGAAGGTGCTCAACGGGCCGCAGAGGCCGGTGCGGCAATAGGGTATCCCCCACTCGGAGCCTCCGGTAAGGGCCTTGGCGTAGGGGTCGATCAGCAGGTTCCCGGAGGAAAAGAAGTGGCCATCTCCCCTGGGATCGTATGGGCCGGACATGCGGTAGCCATAGCGCAGGCTGGTGTCAAAGTCGTGGAGCAGGATGTGCCAGATGTGGCCGGTCCGGTTGATCTTCGGGTCAAGGGGGATCTCGGCGCAGGGATCTTCCGTGCCGGATTTGAAAAGAACAAGGGTTACGGTTTCCGCGTGCCGGGAGAACACGGCGAAATTGACTCCTTCCGGCTTCAGGAATGAGCCCATGGGCAGCGGGTACCCGGCGCCTGTTACGAATTTTTTTTTGCTCATGGCATATTTCCCCTTGCGTGGAAAGAAAACCGTAACTATTATTGATAATAATTACTAGCTTAAAAAAGTAGCTGTTGCATTATATCGTTTTCCGGCAAGGAAGGAAACAAAACCGAGGAGGCAGGCTATGGGATTAGCGGACAGGTTGGGCATGGCTGGGCACCATCTGGCGATTGACTGGGATCTCACCCCCTCGGATACCTTTGCCATGTTTGAAAGCTGGGGCGGCAAGGAGCGGATCCGCAACAACGCGGAGCTCCACTACTATTTTTATATCGATAACTGGAACTCGCCTGCCAGACTCTGCCTGATGGAGCGGGGCGTGAAGCACGCCAAGATTCTTGCCCACATCGACTGCCCGCAGGATATGCTGGAAAAATGCGTGGCCCGGCAGGGCAAGGCCATGCTCGACCAAAGCTACGCCATTGACGAGGGGATCAAGCAGTGGCTGCTGGAAAAAATCATCGGGGCCGAGGATTTCTCCCGGGTTACGCCGGTGGACAACTCGGTGAAGCCGGAGGCCATGGAAACAGGGCTGCCCAAAAAAGGTGCCCCTCTGCCCGCCGTGGAAAAGGTCAGCCTGCGCGCCGCCGCTGCCGTACTCAGTGAGCAGGAAGCGGCAGGCCTGGCCGCGCGCCATAATTTTTATGACAGCAGCCACAACCCCCAGGGCAATTTCAGCAACGGTCTGGTGGACAACGGCGACGGGCTGACCGTTACCGATTACGCCACCGGGATCATGTGGCAGCGCTCCGGCTGTGATCTCACCGCCATCCGCAACGTGCAGAAATATGTGGCAGAGCTCAATGGCCAGCGCTTTGCCGGATTTGGTGACTGGCGGCTGCCCACCATGGAAGAGGCCTTCTCCCTTCTGGAGCCACAGGTGAACGAAAAGGGGGTCCATCTCCATCCCTGCTTTTCCAGGGAGCAGCCCTTCATCTTTCTGGCTGACCAGCGCAAACCCGGCGGCTACTGGTTTATGGATTTCAAGCAGGGTACGGCGTTCTGGGCCTCGGGCTCCATCCCCGGCGGGTTCGGCAGGGTGTGCCGATCCCTCTGATACAGGAAAAAACGATGGTAAAAAAAGGGCTGCCCCGGGGTGGCCCTTTTTTTTGTGGGTACGGGAAAGGCGGCCAACAAATTCTTGCAATTTATCCGGGGCGGTTATAAAGAATCTACGAGGTTGAAATGTGCATCAAGTCTTCCTGCCTGTGTTTTGCGGGAATTTTTACTGAAAACCCCACCGAGAGGAAACGCCCATGTCTGAGTTCAACAATGTCACCATCGTGAAAAAGGCCAATGTCTACTTCGACGGCAAGGTCACCAGCCGCAGCCTGATTTTTGCCGATGGCGCCAAAAAAACCCTGGGCATCATGCTGCCCGGAGAGTACGAATTCAACACGGCGGACAAGGAACTCATGGAGATTCTGGCCGGAGATTTGGATGTCATGCTGCCAGGGGCATCCGGCTGGCAAACGGTCAAGGGCGGCGAGTCCTTTGAGGTTCCGGCCCACTCCAAGTTTGGTTTGAAGGTGAAAATCCTTACGGATTATTGCTGCTCCTTCCTCAAATAAATCGGTTCGGCAGATATCCTGTTCCTCGGGATTGAACTGTGGGCCATGGATGGTAAATGATGCGGCCAGAGCGTTATGTGCCAAAGGGTGATGCGTGACACATCGCCAGCAGCCAGGGGCAGGGACCGGCATGTCCGCCCTGGGGCTTATCCACCCCTTTGTCGGGCGATATTCCCCTCGCCTCATCGGCGGGCTTCTCGCCCTGCTGACCGTTGATCTTCTGCAGCTGGGCATCCCCCGCCTGGTGAAACGAGCGGTGGATCTCCTGGCCCACGGCGCGGCCAGCCAGCTTGCCCTGGCCCAAAGCGCCCTGGCCATCTTCCTGCTTGCCATAGGCATTGCCGGCTGCCGTTTTGTCTGGCGGTATCTGATCCTTGGCTTTTCCCGCCTGGTGGAGCGCGACCTGCGCGATGATTTTTTCCGGCATCTCCTCACCCTGGACCGGCCCTTTTTTCAAAAAAAACCGGTTGGCGCGATCATGGCCCTGGCCACCAATGATCTGGCTGCGGTGCAGCTTGCCGGGGGCATGGGTCTGGTCGCCTGCGCCGATGCCGCCATCATGGGAATCGCCGCCCTGGCCTGCATGGCCTATATCAGCCCGCACCTCACCCTGATCGCCGTCATCCCCATGCCTTTTCTGGCGCTGCTGACCAGGGTGCTCTCCGCCCGGCTGCATCGGCGCTTTCTCAAGGTGCAGGAGCAGTTTTCCCACCTCACCGAATTTGCCCGCGGCACCATCACCAGTATCCGGTTGCTCAAGGCTTACACCCAGGAAGGGCCGCAAGCCGAGGGCTTCAACCGCCTCGGGCGTCAGTACCAGCGGGACAACATCCGCCTGGCCAGGGTGCATGGCACCCTGTTTCCCATTTCCGGGCTGGTGGGCAATACCAGCCTGCTGCTGGCGATCTTTTTCGGCGGCCGTCTGGTGATCGGCGGCGCGATCACGGTGGGGGATTTTGTCGCCTTCATTTCCTACCTCTACCTGCTGACCTGGCCGATGATGGCGGTGGGCTGGGTGGCCAATCTGTTCCAGCGCGGACTCACCTCCCTGGGACGGCTTGGCGAGGTCATGGAGGCCAGCCCCACCCTGGCTGACCCGGCGCAGCCCGTCTCCTTTCCCGCAGGGCAAACGGAGATCAGCCTGCGCAATCTCCATTTTCAGTACGAGGGGCAGGAGCGGGCAGCCCTGGCCGAGGTAAGCTGCCTCATCCGGGCCGGGGAGATTGTCGGTCTTGTGGGCCGAAGCGGCTCGGGGAAGAGCACCCTCTGTCATCTGCTGGCCCGGCAATATCCCGTGGAGGACGGGGCCATTTTTCTCAATGGCGTTGATATCAACCGGCTGTCCCTGGCTGCGGTGCGCGAGCGGGTTGCCTATGTGCCGCAGGACGTGCTGCTTTTTTCCGATACCGTGGCCGCGAACATCGCCTTTGGCAATCCGGCGGCCGGCCAGGAGCAGATCGAGGCAGCGGCCCGGATCTGCCGGATCCACGAGGAAATCCTCGGTTTCAGCGAGGGGTATCGGACCAGGATCGGCGAGCGGGGTGTCAAGCTTTCCGGCGGCCAGCGCCAGCGCCTCGCCCTGGCCCGGGCCATTCTCCTGGACCGGCCCCTGCTGATCATCGACGACAGCCTGTCCGCCGTGGATCTGGAAACCGAGCAGCAGATCATCGGCGGTCTGGCCGCCTTTCTGCCGGGACGGACCTGTCTCATCGTCTCGCACCGCATCGCCCCCTTGCGGGACGCGGCCCGGATCATGGTTTTGGAGGAAGGCCGGTTGCTGGCCCAGGGCAACCATGCCGAACTGCTGGCCACCAGTCCTTTCTACCGCACCATGTATCACCAGCAGCAGATGCACCATCGGAGAGAGGGTATCTAATTGAGTTTCTTGCAAAAATCGTCACCCCGGCGGAGGCCGGGGTCCAGATGTGACACCTCCGTCCGAAACTACTGGATCGGAGTCTCGCGCAGCTCGCTTACCTCCGCTTTCGCCGGAATGACGGAAACTGCGCATTGCAGGATTTTTGCAAGAGGCTTGACTGTGCAGGATAGTTACTGTGCGGGATAATTACGGCTATTTCGAAGAAGACCATCTGGGCAAGTTCGGTGATCTCAGCCTGTGGCGGCGGATTGTCTTTCTGGGCAGGCCATACTGGCTCGGGGCCTTGCTGGCCGTTCTTCTTTCCTTTGTCGTGGTGGGCTGCGGCCTGTCCCTGCCCTACCTGATCCGTCTGGCCGTGGATGATTTCATCCTCAACACCGGACCTGCCGCCGATGTCCGCCTGGAGGGGCTCAAGCACCTGGCCCTGGCCTTTTGCGGCCTCATGCTCTTCGAGTTTCTCGGCAACTTTGTCCAGGTGCTCATCCTTGAGTGGACAGGGCAAAGGATCATGCACCGGATGCGGCAGATGATGTTTGTCCATCTCCTGCGCCTGGACCTGAAATTTTTTCACCGGAACCCGGCAGGCCGACTGGTAACGCGGCTGACCAACGATATCCAGAACATGCACGAGATGTTCACCTCGGTGATCGTCACCCTGTTCAATGACGGGGTCAAGCTCCTCGGCATCCTGGGGATTCTGTTCTGGATGAACTGGCGGCTGGCCCTGGGCATCTGTTTTCTCCTCCCGCTGATGGTGGGCAACACCCTCTGGTTCAGCCGGTTGGCCCGCGACGCCTTCCGGCAGATCCGCACCCATCTTGCCAAAATCAACTCCTTCTTGCAGGAGTCGTTGTCCGGCGTGTCGCTCATCCAGCTTTTTCTGCGGGAGCGGTCCATCCAGGCGCAATTTTCCCTGCTGAACCAAGCCTTTTTTGCAAAGGCCCTCTATCAGATCAGGGTGTTCGCCGTGTTCATGCCGCTCATCGAGCTGATGAGCGCGGTGGCCATCGGCACCATCCTCTGGTACGGGGGCAGCCAGGTCATGGCCGGGAAGATGACCATCGGGATGCTGGTGGCCTTTCTTTCCTATATGCGGCTCTTTTTTCAGCCCATGCGCGAGCTGTCGCAGAAATATTCCATTGTCCAGTCGGCCCTGGCCTCGGCGGAACGGATCTTTCAGTTGCTTGACTCCCGCGAGACCCTGCCCTTGGCGGCTGTTCCCTTAAGGCCTGCCTCCGGCAAGGGCGAGATTGAGTTTAGAAAGGTGAGCTTCGGCTATGAGCCAGAGCACCCGGTGCTGGATCATTTCTCCCTAATGATTCCGTCCGGCCGGACCCTGGCCATCGTCGGCGCCACCGGCAGCGGCAAGACCACAATCATCAACCTGCTGGAGCGGTTCTACGATCCGGACGAGGGGGAAATCCTTCTGGATGGCATTGACCTGCGCGATCTCGATCCGGACTGGCTGCGCCGCCAGGTGGGGCTGGTGATGCAGGATGTTCTGCTCATGCCCGGCACCATCCGGGACAATGTCCTGCTCGACGGGGAAAAAACCGACGAGGCGCTGTGGGAGATCCTTGACAAAGCGCAGCTGGCCCGCTTTGTCCGCCAGTTGCCCGAGGGGCTTGCAGCCAGGGTGGGAGAGGGCGGCATGGACCTGTCCGCCGGGCAGCGGCAATTGCTGGCTTTTGCCAGGGTTTTGGCCAGGGAGCCGCGTATCCTGGTGCTGGACGAGGCCACCGCCAGCGTTGACCCGGAAAGCGAGATGCTCACCGAACAGGCCATTGCCGCGACCTTTGCCGGACGGACCAACATCGTCATCGCCCACCGGCTTTCCACCATCCGCAGGGCCGATCACATCCTGGTCATGGCCGAGGGCAGGATTATTGAGCAGGGGAGCCACGCGGAACTGGCTGTGGCCAATGGGGCGTATCGTCGGCTGCTGACTATTTTCAGCGCCGGGTCAGGGACATGATTGAAATACTGGGGGGCGGAAAAAAGCACCTCGTGCAAAAGGCTAAAAAGTTCCCTCCCCCTAGCGGGGGAAGGGTCAGGGGGCGAGGATACCTATCTCATGGAATTGGTGCGCTATATTCACCTCAATCCTTTACGAGCCGGAATCGCCCCTGACACCGAATCGTCAACCAGATTCCCGTATGCCGGTCATGGCGCCATTACGGGTGATCAATCAATAGATCGTGTGCAGCCAATCCAAGCACATGCCCTACAGGCGCTTCGGCCATTTTCGCGATGCGTGATAGACACGTAACACCTGGACCACCTCATCCTTGACACGATAGGGGACAATATATGGCAAACCGGGGACGACCAGCTCTTTGGTGTCAGGAACACGGCCGGCGCGGCCGATTCCCTGTTGCTCTCTCAGAAGCGAGACCGCTTTGATGATTTTTACGACAATATCTACGGCCACGGCGGGGCTGTCCTCGGCGATATAGGTCTCAATTTCCTCAAGATCGAGGAGTGCCTGCCGAAGCCATCTAACGCGCAACTTTTGCCTCCCAATTGGCAAGAACCTCGTCATGGTCAACAAAAACCGCATCGGGTCTGTCTGCCTCAGCTAAGGCTTTGGTAATACCATCGATCTGCCATTCATTCACGTCAAGGTACAGTTCCAATGCCTCTTCGATAACGTAAGATTTTGAACGTCTGGTAGCATGGGCCAAAACATCCAGACGTTTTTTTGTGGTCGGTTTGACGCGAACTGTCACACTTGCGGCTTTAAGCATAGGGAACCTCCATGTAATGCATTTGCATACATTGTATGTTTCCGGGCAACAATCGTCAAGAAAATAAACAGAAAAGTAAATATCCGGGCGCAGAGCGCCCGGCTTTGGTCACCCCTATAAGGGGTTACAATGCCTTGCCCCCACAGGGGGCAAGGGGGATGTTGTCCCCGGCTTGAATATCAGAACAACCTTAATTGTTCC
>JAJZSH010000107.1 GCA_021822005.1 Deltaproteobacteria bacterium
ATCTCCTCATCCGGGTCTCCTGCAGCCATTGCGTCCGATTCATCCGGTCACCTCCTTGACAACCAGAAAAACCGGACAATTCATCTGCTACAACACCGGACAGTTTATTTGCTCGCTACACGCGTCGCCGACAATGCTTGACACATCAAATCGACTATTGTAAAAGAGCGTTTTCTGTGATAAAGGGGGTCGTTAACTCAGTCGGTAGAGTATCTGCCTTTTAAGCAGAGAGTCGCGCGTTCGAGTCGCGCACGACCCACCACCCAAGGTCCCCATCGTCTAGTCAGGTCCAGGACACCGGCCTTTCACGCCGGCGACACCGGTTCAAATCCGGTTGGGGACGCCACCGAACTTTAAAGGGAATCAGCCAGCCGGTTGATTCCCTTTTTTCGTGCTGTGAGCCAGGGCGCCAGAATGTGGATTTTTTCTTTCGGGAAGCACTCGCAAAGCTGGCCGCACCGTCTCCAGCCTCTGGATATACCTTTCGGTCGTTGCCAGATTCTTGTGTCGCAGGATCGTCTTGCCGAAATTTGTGCCTAAAACGAGTCTTGATTTTTGTACGCCAATGGCGTATATGTAACTTATGGTCATTATTGAGACCCCTATTTTCACCAAGCTGGTGACTGGCATCCTGCCGGAGAGGAATACCGCCTCTTGCAGCAGGCCGTTGTGGACAGCCCGGATGCCGGTGCGGTGATTCCTGGGAGCGGCGGATTGCGGAAACTGCGCTGGTCTGCCGAAGGACGCGGAAAGCGCGGAGGAAGCAGGGTTATCTATTACTGGTTTGTGGGGGATGATGTTATCCTGCTGCTCTACATCTACCCGAAAAATGTGCAGGACAATCTGACGCCCAGTCAGTTGCGGCAATTGAAGGCGGTTGTTGAGGAGGAATACCATGGACGATAAACATTTTCAGGAATTGCTGGCGAGCGTGAAGCAGGGAGCGGCCATCATGAAAGGGAATGCCCGTCCCTCCAGGTCGTTCCAGTTCCCGGAAGTCGAGGTGCGCGAGTTACGGTCACGCTTTGGGTTGACGCAAGATAAATTCGCGGCACTCATGGGGATCAGCGTGGGCACGCTGCGCAACTGGGAGCAGGGACGGCGCAAGCCGGAAGGCCCGGCCAGGGTCTTGCTGCGCGTAGCCGCCGCGCACCCCGAGGCGCTGCTTCACCTCATTCCCACGTAAATTGCCGCCGGCCCAATGCCCCGTTTGACCAGATGGACATGCTGCGCTTGATTTGCAGTGTAGGCCAGATATGGGCTTTTGTGGTTTCAAAGGATGTTTTTTGAGCGTGCTGGCGGGATGTAATAGCTCGAAAATACTTAGGAAACGTACGAGTCATGGCACTCTTTCACGCCGACGGCACCGGTTCAAATCCGGTTGGGGACGCCACACAAACCCAAAGGGGCTACGCTGTGAAGCGTAGCCCCTTTTTTATTCTTTGCGGCCCCCTCAAATCATGCCGCTGGCTTGTGTTCCTTGAGCCACTGTCGCAACACCTCATTGATACGAGTCTGCCAGCCGCGCCCTGTGGCCCGGAATGCCTCTACCACTTCCGGGGCGAGTCGGATGTTGACCGCCTCTTTGGCCGGACGCTTCCCTGGTCCGCGTTGGCCAGGGCGACGCTTGGGCAGTACCGCCACTAATTCCGCCGGCAACACTTCGGCGGAGGGCTTGAAGCGTTTGAGGTCCTCTGCGGTGAGTTCGCGGACTTCGCCATTCTTGTCAGTCAAGGGTGAGCGCTTTGCCATAGGTTCGTGCCTCCCTAGTGTTTAGTGGAGTTGCGTTGTCCCCTCAACATCTGCCATACTAATCCTTGGCACCTCATGAGAAAAGTGATACCTCGCCAAAATTCCTTGAAAATTCGGCCATTCCTAGCTATCTTGTTCTGTATAATAAATCTCGGGCGCACCGATGAGAATACTAAACGCCAACGCGGCCTGCTTGAGTGATACCCAATAAAAAAGCCCGACCGAAGTCGGGCTGGGTTCGGGTCTGGCCCTTGCGGGCTGCCCTTTATTGTAGTAACGGCTCTCACCCCGGCATACTACAATTGTTGGTATCGTACCTCTTCATGGCAAGAAATTGCAAGTACCTTTTCTTGTGAGGACACAACATGCCCAACCCACAACCCGACTACACCCTTGGACTAGACATCGGCATGGCATCGGTAGGTGCGGCCCTACTGGCCGATGACCGCATCATTGCCCTGTTTGTCCGCACCTTTGACAAGGCAGAAACCGCAAAGGAAGGCGAGTCCCTCAACAAAATCCGCCGCGATGCCCGCCTTACCCGCCGTCGCATCCGCCGCCGCGCCCATCGCCTGCTTCGCTTGCGTCGCCTTTTCAAGCGGGTGGGCCTTACCGGGAGCCAAGAGACGATTTCTTTTTCTTGCTCCCTCTCATCGTGGCAATTACGCAGCGAAGGACTTGACCGACTGTTGTCCCCACCCGAATGGGCCGCAACGCTGTACCACCTGGTCAAACATCGCGGCTTTCAATCCAACCGCAAGAGCGAGGTCAAAACCGACGCCAAGGCCGGTGAAATGTTAGGTGGTGTTACCGCCAACCAGCAACGGCTCCAGAAAGGCGGTTACCGTACCATAGGCGAAATGGCTTGGAAAGATGAGCAGTTCCGTTTCGCCAAGCGCAACAAAAGCGGCGATTACAGCCACACCTTTGCCCGCGCCGACCTTGCCGAGGAACTCCGACTCTTGTTCAACCGCCAACGCTCGCTGGGAAATCCAACCGCGAGCGATGAGTTTGAAAAAGCGGTACAGAACCTGCTCATGGCCCGTCGCCCAACTCTTTCCGGCGACAACTTACTCAAGATGGTCGGCAAATGTACCTTTGAGCCGAGCGAATACCGCTCCCCAAAAGCCTGTCACACGACCGAACGTTTCCTCTGGCTAACCAAGCTCAACAATCTGCGCATCAGCGGTATCGGTGTTAGCCGTCCACTCACCAACGACGAACGCAAAATTCTCATACACCTCCCCTTCACCCAGTCCAAACTCGATTATAAGCAGGTCCGCACCAAGCTGGAACTGGGGGAGGCCGAACGCTTTGTCGGTCTTGATTACCGCAAGGAGCCGGAAGGTGCCGCTCTGTTCGAGGCCAAAGCCTACCATGCTCTGCGCAAGGCATACAAGGACGCCGGCTTGCAGCTGCAATGGCACCGCGACAGCCAAGACAGCGCCAAGCTGGATGCTATTGCCTACGCCCTGACCGCATTTAAAGATGACAACGAGGCTCGGGCCTGGTTGTCGGAACAGAATGTAGAGCCTGAGGTCATCGAGGCCGTCCTAGAACTCTCTTTCACCGACTTCATTCGCCTGTCGCTCAAGGCGCTGCACAAAATCATTCCCCACATGGAAGCAGGGCTACGTTACGATGAGGCCGTACAGGCCGCGGGTTACGCCCACCACAGCCAAATCCACACTGCTACAAAAACCCTCTATATCCCCAAAATCAGCAGGGACGACATTGCCAATCCGGTGGTCTCCCGCGCCCTCAATCAGGCGAGAAAGCTGGTCAACGCCATTGTTCGCGAATACGGCTCACCTTCGGCGGCACACATCGAGTTGGCCCGCGACCTCAACAAGGATTTTAAGGAGCGCCGCCGCATAGAAAAGGAACAGAAAGCGTATCGGGAGGCAAAAGAGCAGGATATAACGCAGTTTGAAAAAATCTTCGGCTTCACCCCCAAAGGACTGGACCTGGTAAAATGGCGGCTCTATCGAGAGCAAAACGCTCAATGCGCATACAGCCAGCAGGGCTTTGATCTTTCCCGTCTGTTTGAGGCGGGCTATGCGGAGATTGACCATGCCCTGCCCCGTTCGCGCAGCTTTGACAACAGCATGAACAACAAAGTTCTGGTCCATTCCATGCACAATCGCAATAAGGGCAATCGCACCCCCTACGAATACTTGGGCGGCGACCATGATGCTCCGGAATGGCAACGCTTTGTCGCCTGGGTGGAAGGGAACAAGCAATACCGCCTGACCAAGCGGCAACGCTTGCTACGCAAGGATTTCGGCACGGAAGAAGCAACAAAATTCCGGGAACGCAACCTCACCGATACCCGCTACGCCAGCCGGGTTTTCAAACAACTGGTTGAAACCCATCTCCAATTGGCAGGTGAGCCGGACAACAAACGGTGTGTGGTGGTCTCCGGCCAACTCACCGCCTATTTGCGCGCCCGCTGGTGGTTGCACAAGGTTCGCGAAGACGGCGACCTCCATCATGCGCTCGATGCCGCCGTGGTGGCAGCTTGCAGCCACGGCATGGTCAAGCGGCTGTCGGACTACGCACGCCGCAACGAACTGGAGCAGATACGAGGCCCGTTTATTGACCCGGAAACCGGCGAGGTGCTGGACTTGGCCGCCCTGCAACGAGTGGAAGAGCATTTCCCCCAACCGTGGCCCGGATTCCGCAAAGAATTGGAAGCGCGTCTCTCTCCTGATCCGGCGGCTGTCCTTCCCTCCCTTGAGGGCGTGCCGCAGGTCCGGGTTTCTCGCGCCCCAACCCGCCGCGGCAGAGGGTCCGCGCACCAGGAGACCATCCGTTCGGCAAGGCGGCTGGATCAAGGAGTCAGCAGCGTGAAAACCCCTCTGACCAGCCTGTCGCTCAAAGACCTTCCAAGAATCGTTGGACATGCTGACCCGCGCAACCAAGCCCTCATGGTCGCTATAGAACAGCGGTTGCGCGAGCATGGCGACAATGGCGCCAAGGCGTTCAAGGAACCCCTGCGCAAACCAGCCGCCCCAGGCAAGGAGGCGATGGCCCCCATCGTGCGCACTGTGCGCCTCATGGACACCCAGAAAAGCGGGCTGCCCGTGCGTGGCGGCATCGCCAACAACGGCAGCATGCTCCGGGTAGACATCTTCACTAAGGGTGGCAAATTTTTCGCCGTGCCGCTCTATGTTTCGGATGCAGTAAAGACGGAATTACCCAACCGTGCTGTTGTCGCTTTCAAACCAGAGACGGAATGGCCGGTTATGGACGAGTCTTTTTTCTTCCTGTTCAGCCTGCACCCAAACGATTGGATTAGAATGACTTTCAAAAAGAACCCGCCCCAGGAAGGCTATTTCTCAGGATTAAACAGAGCAACAGGTTCTATTTCTATGTGGGTCCATGACCGCAACCGGTCAATAGGCAAGAACGGCTTTCTGGATGGCATCGGCATCAAAACAGCGGTGACGGTTGAAAAATGTCATGTGGACATCCTGGGCCGCCTGTACCGGGTACACCACGAAACCCGTCAGCCTCTTGCCGGGCGCAGGTAAACGCACATCATGGCCTGGCGAAGCGTAGTCATCAGCAATCCGGCGCGTCTCTTCTTGAAACATCGCGCCTTGCTGGTAGAGCAGGAGACGGGCGCGGTTAACGTGCCGCTTGAAGACATCACCGCGCTGGTCATTGACAACCCGCAGGTCTCGCTGACCAGCCAACTCCTTTCCGCCTGTGCCGAACACCAGATAGCCGTCATCACCGTAGGGCGCAACCATGCTCCCAACGGCGTTCTGATGCCCTTTCTACCGCACAGCCGGGCTCTCAAGGTCATGCGCCAGCAGCTTGCCATGAGCGTCCCGCACAAGAAACGCCTGTGGCAAGGACTTGTGCAACAAAAGCTGCGTAATCAGGCGGAACTGCTGGCCCGCCATGATGAACATGATATGGCCAACCGGCTATACTCCCTGGCGGAACGGGTGCGTTCCGGCGACCCAGACAATTGCGAGGCGCAGGGAGCACAGCTCTATTTCCCAACTCTGTTCGGCCTAGATTTTACCCGTGACCAACCGCATCTTGCCAATGCCGCCCTTGATTACGGCTACAGCATCATCCGCTCGGCGCTGGCGCGTGCGCTGGTCAGCTATGGCTTCCTCCCCGCCTTTGGCCTGCACCACAAAAGCGAACAAAATGCTTTCAACTTGGCAGACGATCTGATTGAGCCCTACCGTCCGCTGGTGGACGCGCAAGCGCTGGCTATCTGCCGCGATGCCGTTCCCGATGCCGAGCTGGACACCACCGCCAAATCCCGCCTGGTCGGCCTGCTGCATCACGATGCGCCTCGGTTTGAAAAGGGCATCCCCTCCGGCCAGAGCACCATTCTAGCGATGGTTGATGCCACTGTCGTCAGCATGGGTCAGCGCGTTGCCGATGGAGGAGTAATCCTGACACTGCCAGGGATACCCCTCAAGCTCCCATGAGCAAAGAGACCCGCCGGTTCATGCGCCTTCTTGTTTTCTTTGATCTGCCCACCGTCACCAAGGCGGAAAAACGCGCCTATACCCTGTTTCGCCGTTTCCTGCTCAATGACGGCTACGACATGATCCAGTGGTCGGTCTATGGCCGGGTGGTCAACGGCTTCGATGATGCGGAAACCCATATCAAACGGTTGACCGCCAGCCTGCCGCCGGTTGGCTCGGTGCGCTGCCTCCAGGTAAGCGAAAAACAGTTTGCCAACATGAAGCTGCTGCTGGGGGTAAAAAAATTGCAGGAAAAAAAGGTGACCGCAGCGCAGATGCTGCTTTTTTGAAGAGGAATTTTGCCGGAGAATCCGCTGTCATTCTTCGCTGTCAGCGGATTCTCCGGCAGGAGATTGTAGCACGCCGGGGTGAGAGAGGGAACTACAACTCGGCCAGCGCGGCGCAGGCCGAGATGGGATTGTAGCACGCCGGGGTGAGAGAGGGAACTACAACAATCGTGCCGGCAGTAGCGGTGCGCTCATATTGTAGCACGCCGGGGTGAGAGAGGGAACTACAACTTCTCAAGCTGCATCCTGTTGCTCCTCTTGATTGTAGCACGCCGGGGTGAGAGAGGGAACTACAACCCGGTGAGAATAGAGGCCAGAACCACAAAGATTGTAGCACGCCGGGGTGAGAGAGGGAACTACAACCCGCAACTTCTGGTATTGGGTGATGTGGGAATTGTAGCACGCCGGGGTGAGAGAGGGAACTACAACATGAATCGTTCGATTTCCTCCGGCATGAATATTGTAGCACGCCGGGGTGAGAGAGGGAACTACAACGCCGTGTCGGCGGTGATCTTCACCCTCGTTATTGTAGCACGCCGGGGTGAGAGAGGGAACTACAACTCGTTGACCATGTGGGCCGGCACCCGGAACATTGTAGCACGCCGGGGTGAGAGAGGGAACTACAACAGAAATGATGGTATTATGACCAACCGCCTTATTGTAGCACGCCGGGGTGAGAGAGGGAACTACAACCTGATTAGATCAATGGCCATGGTTGCGCAATTGTAGCACGCCGGGGTGAGAGAGGGAACTACAACACATCCGAGGCGGCCGCCGTGCTCGGCCTTATTGTAGCACGCCGGGGTGAGAGAGGGAACTACAACGTAGCCGGTATGCCGTAGCGGGCGGCCATGGCACGAATCTCCGTCTGCACCATGTCGCTCAACTCCCGCGGCCCCAGTACCTCCACCTCGCTTCCCCACGACAGAACCCAACGCCGGATGGCCGTGAGATCGCCAGCCGGAAAGGCGAGGGTCACCCCGCCGTCGCGGTGGCGATTGAGCTGCTGTTCCGGCTGCCAGAGCCGTTCCTGCACATAGGGCGCGGCAGTGGCGGCAAAGCGCAGTCGCACCCGATACTGCCCCGTGCCCCGGCCCAGGCCGAAGCTGCGGGCCACCACGCTGGCCGGGTCGAAATCCGCCGGCACCGCGAAGGTCGCCTCCTGCGGCAGCGCGGCCACGATGCGCGAGAGCGCGAAGTTGCGCACTGCCTGCCGCAGGTGGCAGTGGCCGATGAGGTACCACGCCCCCTGGTAACGCAGCACATGGTAGGGGTCCACCTGTCGCGCCGCCGAGCCGGAGGCGCCGGGTTTGCGGTAGACAAGGCCAAGGGTGCGACCCTGGGTGAGCCCGCTGGTCACCGCCTCCCAGACCGCCGGGTTGATGGTGGTCTGCTGCTCGGGGACGACCGAGATGCGGCTGTCGAGCCAGGCGGCATCGCAGGAAACCCGCTCGGGCAGCGACTGCTCGATCTTGCGGAACAGGGCGGCAAGCTTGGCGTGGATCGGGGTGTTGCGATACTGCTCCAGCCCCTTGTGGGCGATGGCCAGGCCGAAGAGATCGCCCTCGTTCAGGTGGATGGCCGGCAGGGCGTAGCTCTCCTCGGTATAGAAATAGCCCTTGCGCTGCGGGTCGTACTCGATGGGCGCCTCCCAGTGGAGCCGCAGGTAATCGATATCGCGCAGGATGGTCTTGGTGCTCACCTCGTACTCGGCGGCGAGCGATGAGCAGTTGGCAAGCCGATTACCCCGCATGCCGCTGCGGATGGCACGGTCGATGAAAAGCAATCGGGCAAGCTGGGATTTGTTTTCCACCATGCGGATGCCTCCCTCATTTTTTCTAACCAAGGACACTCTGTGTCCCAGATCATACCCTACACTGGGGTCATGAGCAAGGGCAACCACGAATCATCCCAAACCGAGGAGAGCGATATGGGTAACGACGGCAGGATGCTATGGCAGAGGCACGAGGTGGTAACGGCGGAATCGCGGCGCGGGGCGCGGGAGGCCTTGCCGGCTCTGACCCGCGGGATCACGGCCGGCGGCGAGCGGCAGGACTTGGCGGCCCTGGAGCGCTATCTCCAAATCCCCACCTTCCGGCGGCAGGGCCGGCGGTTATCGTGCCGCTAGCCGTCGGGCATGGCGGGCAACGACGGCAATGCCTTGTTACTTCAGCCGCAAGACGGTCTCGTAGAGTTCGTTGGCAGTGGTGATCGAAACCGAGTTCACCTGGAAAGCGCGCTGGGTCATGACCAGTTCGGCAAACTGCTGGCCGAGATCGACATTGGACATCTCCAGGGCATTGCCTTGAACGTTGCCGAAACGCCCCTCGCCGGGCACCCCGGAAATCAGGGCACCGGCCGCGTCGGTGGCGGCAAAGAGATTGCCGTCCAGCAATTTCATGCCCTCGAAGTTGGCAAAATCGGCCAAGGCCAACTGGGCCTGGTCAACCTGCTGGCCATTGCTGTACAATCCGGCAATGACACCGTGCCTGTCGACGGAGACGTTCTCCAGATAGCCCATGCCGAAACCATCCTGCTGCTGGAAAAGGGTTAGCGACAGACTGGCGTAATTGGTGGGTCCGATGGCGGCCAGATTGTAGCGATCATC
>JAJZSH010000003.1 GCA_021822005.1 Deltaproteobacteria bacterium
GGCTGAAATCCCGATCAGGAAACCGTGCATGATGCCGCGCGCATGGCCCTGGCCCGCCTCTATGCCGGGGGCTGCCGGGCCGTTGCCGACATCGGCAACAGGCCGGAAAGCCGTTTGCTGGGGGAGGGCTTCAAGACCGAGGTGCTCTTTTTTCTTGAGCTGCTTGGGCTGTGCGGCGAGTCCGAAGAATCGGCCCTGGCAGCCTTGTCCGGGATCGGCGGCGCTCTCCGCTGTACGGCCCATGCCTCGTATTCGGCTGGACCGGCGCTGATCCGGGCCTTGAAAGAGAGGACACGAGCCGGCAAGAGTCTGTTCTCCATGCATGTGGCCGAGTCTGTCCAGGAGATCGAATTTTTGCGCACCGGCGGCGGTCCGTTCCGGGATTTTCTTGGGGAGCGGGGTGTGGAGGTTGCGGCCTTCACCGCGCCCGGCATGGGCGCGGTCCGGTATCTGGATTCCCTGGGCGTGCTGGATGAGCAAACCCTCTGTGTCCATGCCGTGCATGTGGAGGATGAGGAGATTTCCCTCCTGGCCGCACGCGGGGCCGCAGTCTGCCTCTGCCCAGGCAGCAACCGGTTCATGGGGGTGGGTGCTGCTCCGGTGCAAAAAATGCTCGCGCATGGCATCCCCCTGGTGCTGGGTACGGACAGTCTGGCCAGCAATCCACACCTGAGTCTCTGGCGGGAAATGCAGGTGTTGCGGGAAGACCATCCGGATATCCCGCCAGAGGCGGTCTTTGCCATGGCCTCGGTCAATGGCGCGCGTCTTCTCGGGATCGGGGGAAAGCTCGGCAGCGTCGCCCCCGGGGTTTCCTCTTCTCTGCCGGCGGTGCGCTGCCCGGCGAAGAACGAGGCGGAAGTCTTTGAATATCTCACCTCAACAGGCACGGATATCCAGCTTGAGTGGCTTGAGTAGCGGAATGAAAATCACGGCCAGAATCGGGATGGTGAACTTCATCAACACCGCGCCCCTGTATGAAGTGTGGCGGCAGACCGTGCGCCGCGTTGACTGGCAGGTTACCGAGGCCCCGCCCTCCGTGCTCAACCGCATGCTCCATGAAAACGAGCTTGACCTCGGTTTTGTTTCCTCCCAGGAATACGCCCTGCACCCCGGGGAGTACAGGATTCTGAGCGACCTCTCCATCTCGGCCACCGGGCCGGTGGGCAGCGTTTTTCTCTTTTCGAAGGCGCCCTTTGCCCAGCTGGGGGGAAGGCTCGTCCTGCTCAGCTCCCAGTCCCAGACCTCGGTGAGCCTGGTAAAGATCATCCTGGAGGAGTTTTATCAGGTCCGGCCCCGATACCGTGTCGGTCTGGCCGCGGAAATCGACGCAGAGATGGAGAGGCCCGTAGCGGTGCTGGCCATAGGCGACGAGGCCTTGCGTCTGGCCGAAGGAGGAAGGTATCCCCACCGGCTGGATCTTGGGGAGGCGTGGCAGGCCCGAACCGGTCTGCCTTTTGTCTTCGCGGTCTGGGCCGTGCGGGAGGATTTCTGCCGGACAGCTCCGGACATTGTCCTGGCCATTCATCAGGAGCTGCACCGTTGTCTGCGGCAGGGAAAGGAGCGGCTGCGGGAGATCAGCGCCACGGTGGCTGGGCGGGTTCCCATGGACGAGGAGGCCTGTTACCGGTATCTCCAGGGGATTGAATATGATCTGGGCAGCGAAAAGCTGGAGGCGCTGAGGCGATTTTTCGAGTATCTTGTTTCGCGTGGCGAGATTCCCGCCATGGCGCTTCCCCTCAAGGTCTGCGGAAAACAGTAAGCATATGAAGAGTCCGGACGAAAAGAAGAAATTTGTTCAGGAAAAGTTCTCCTCCATCAGCGGGAAATACGATTTTCTCAATTCGGTGTTGAGTTTCCAGATCGACCGCTACTGGCGCTGGGTCACCACCCGGGAATTGAAGGAATTTCCGGAGGGCGTGGTGCTCGATCTCTGCGCCGGAACCCTGCCCCTGTCCCTTGAACTGACCCGGCAGGCCAGACAACGCCAAGTGCTGGCCGTGGATTTTTGTGAAGACATGCTGCGGGCCGGGATGCAGCATCTTCCAGCCGATGACCGGAAAGGGCGTATAGGGCCGGTGTGCGGCGACGGAGAGCAGATTCCCGTAAAAACCGGCACGGTCTGGGGAGTCACCGTGGCCTTCGGGGTTCGGAATCTGGCGAGAACCCAGCAGGGATTGAATGAAATGCACCGGGTGCTGAAGCCGGGCGGCAAGCTGCTGATCCTGGAATTTTCCAGGCCGCAAAACCCGCTGGTCAAGACGGTCTATAATCTTTATCTCAACCGGGTGTTGCCGAAGATTGCCGGTCTTGTTTCCGGCGACACGGAGGCCTATGAGTATCTGGCCAGCTCCATCGCGGAATTTTATGCCCCGGAAGAACTGCTGGGCATGATGCGGCAGGCCGGGTTTGCCAGAACCTACCATCGGCCGCTGACCTTTGGGGTGGTGACGGTCTATGCGGGGGTGAAATGAAAAAAATTGTCCTGGCCATAACCGGAGCCACCGGAGCGGTCTACGCTCTGGAGTTTCTCAAGATCTGCCAGACCCTTGAGGTTGAGGTGCATGGGCTTTTGTCCGAGGCTGGAGAACAGGTGCTGGGGCTGGAGCTTGGTATGTCCCGCACGGATCTTGATCTTTATGTTGCACGCTGGCATGATCTGCATGATTTTGCCGCGCCCATGTCCAGCGGCTCCAGCGATTTCAGCGGCATGGCCGTCCTGCCCTGCACCATGGGGAGCCTCGCCGCCATTGCCAACGGCGTCTGCGGGAACCTGATCCACCGGGCCGCCGATGTCATGCTCAAGGAGCGGCGGCCCCTGGTGCTGGCGGTTCGGGAAACGCCATTGAATAGAACCCACCTCACCAATATGTTGCAGGCGCACGAGGCGGGGGCCATCATCTGTCCGCCCATGCCCGCCCTGTACCACCGGCCGCGGAGCATCGAAGAGATGGCCCGTCTCTTTGCGGGCCGGGTGGCGGGACTGCTCGGGATCGAGGTTGAGGGGCTGCCCAGATGGCAGGGCATTGCCCCGGAGGAAGAGACATGACAACGGGGCGCAACCGGCGCATTGCCAGAGAGGGACGGTGATGTTGCGGAAGGTGAAGGCCCTGCTTGAGATGATCAAGTTCGGGCATACCATTTTCGCCCTGCCCTTTGCCCTGATCGGAGCGTTCCTGGCAAAACGTGGGGTTCCCGAGGCCGCCACCTTCGGCTGGATCGTCCTGGCCATGGTTGGGGCCCGGACCGCGGCCATGGGCTTCAACCGCATCGCCGACCGGAAGTTCGACGCGGCCAACCCCCGGACCGCGGATCGGGCTATCCCGGCCGGCGCGGTGCGGCTGGTGGAAGCCTGGGCCATGGTTTGCCTCTTCACCCTGCTGTATTTCGTCGCCTGCTATCAACTCAACCCTCTTACCCTGTTGCTGTCCCCCTTCGCGCTGGGGCTTACCTTTCTCTATTCCCTGACCAAGCGTTTCACCTGGCTGTGTCACGTGGTTCTCGGTCTGGCCCTGGCATTCTCGCCCCTGGGCGGCTGGGTGGCGGTCAAGGGAACCCTGCTTGATTTTCCCGTTGTTCTGTCTCTGGGGGTGCTCTTCTGGGTGGCGGGATTTGATACGGTGTATGCCTGTCTTGATGCCGATTTTGACAGGGAAGCAGGGCTCTATTCCCTGCCTTCACGGTTTGGTCGGGAAAAAGCTTTCAGGCTCGCGGTTTTTTTTCATGGTCTGGCCTTTCTTTTGTTTGTCCTCACGGGTATAATGTCGGGGCTGAATTTTTATTATTATCTGGGAATCGCTTTCACGGCCGGAGCCCTTTTTTATCAGCATATCGCCGTCAACCCGAAGGATTTGTCCCGTATTCAGCTTTCATTTTTTACCATGAACGGGCTTATCAGTCTTACCTTGTTTGTGGCAACCTGGCTTTCGTTGGTCGTTTGACCGGAAAAATCTCATAATAAAAGGAACTGTCATGCAATTTGGAAAATTTCATAAAGCCGTTCTCGTTTTGTTCGCTCTTGGGGCCACCGTTGTCTTTGCAACCAGCGTCTGGTCCAAGCCGGAAAAGAAGGCAGGGGAAGTCGCGGCCCTTGTAAACGGCGAGCCCATTGTTGCCGCGGCTGTGCAGGGAGAGATAAAGGGGATTCTGAGTCGTTTCCAGGAACAGGGTCGCAAACCCAGCGAAACCGAGATGGCCTCGCTCCGTGAATCGGTTCTCGAAAAGATGATCAAGCTTGAATTGTTGAGCCAGGAGAGCAAGAAGGCCGGAGTTGCCGTCAACAGCACCGATATTGACAACGAGCTGAAAGGATACAAGAAGGGCTTTGCCGATGACAAGGCTTTTGCCAAGGCCCTTGGCGAGGCCGGCATCACTGAGGCGGAATTGCGCAAGCAGATTGGCAAGAACCTGGCCATCCAGAAATTCATCGATACCAAATTCAAGGGCAAGGCCCAGGTGAGCGAGCAGGATGCCAAGGATTTCTACAACAACAACCAGGATAAATTTGCCCAGCCGGAAATGGCTCATGCCCGTCATATCCTTATCACGGCAAAAGAGGCAGAGCCCAAGGCGGATAAGGATCGCAAACGCGCAAAACTTGTCCAGATCAAAAAACAGCTGAAGGACGGCGCTGATTTTGCCGAATTGGCCAAGCAGTTTTCAGATTGTCCGAGCAAGGAGCGGGGCGGGGATCTGGGCTTTTTCCCCAGAGGCCAGATGGTGAAGCCTTTTGAACAGGCGGTTTTCAAAATGATGCCCGGCGACGTCAGTGACATCGTGGAAACGGAATTCGGCTACCACCTGATCAAGCTTGAAGAGAAAAAGCCCGCCAAGACGGTGAGCTTTGATGAGGCAAAGGCCAAGATCACCGCCTATCTCACCCAGGAAAAGGTCACTGGCAATATCGAGGCCTTTCTCGCCGAGGCCAAAGGCAAGGCGACCATCAAGATCCTGAGCCCCCAGGCGAAAAAATGACGGACTCGCAAAAAAGGGAAAAAGGCCACAGGTCCGTAACACAAAAAACAAAGAGTTACAAAGCGATAACCGTCGCCGGTCGCTTTCGCTTCCTGCTGTAATCGCGGCTTTTTGCGATTTCAGCAAAAAATAGGTTCCGCCGGGAATTCAGCTGGAGTCGGGGGTCATGGTTTGTTGTAAACCATGACCCCTTCTGTTTGTGTTTTTTCGGAGAGAAGGGCGGAGAAGCGTTTTTTTTAACGCTGGTGGAGTCCAGCCAGTGGCTGATGTTGTTTCGAGCAGCCCCTGTTCCGGGTTTGCCATCAAGATGGCGGCAGTGTTAACGGCGTTTATGCCGCCCTTCGCCAGGCGAACGGCCAACTGGTTGATTATCCGTCGCCGCTAACGCTGCTCATCCAAGCCTGTCGAAGGACGAATGAAGAGGGTCACCTTGAAAACAACTTGGAATTAGAAAGAGGGGTCGCTGCAGTAGAGCCTGCGGAATTTTTCCATTTCCCGCTGTACCGCCGGAGCAAGATCGAGGTCATAGCGGGCGACATATTCCGCCGCCATGCGGTGGGTGTTGAATATGGGGCAGTTGAGGGTGAGGTTGGCGATGCATTTGTCAATATATTGATTATGCAGGGCTGGGTCATAAAACAGCCGCAGCATTTCCGGGAAAACAGTATAGAATGAGGCCGAGTCTTCGTTGTAGAGAAGGGATGAGGGCTGCTCGCTGAAATGCTCCGGGGAAACTGACTCTTCATAGCCGAATTTCCAGCCGGTCCGGCCATCGTGATAGCCTTCAACCCACCAGCCATCCATGATGCTGACGTTGGGCACGCCGTTCATGGCGGCTTTCATCCCGCTGGTGCCGCTGGCTTCCAGGGGGCGTTTGGGGCTGTTCAGCCAGGCGTGGGAACCGGCAACCATCATTTTGGCGAGGTGCATGTCGTAGCCCGGAATGAAGACCAGTTTGGCCAGGCCATGACTTTTCAGGTACAGTTCTTCCTGAACAGCCAGGACGTTTCTGATCAGATCCTTGCCCGGCTCATCCGAGGGGTGGGCCTTGCCCGCATAGATAAAATTCACCGGCCAGTTGTTTTCCGTAATCATCGCGGCCAGCCGGTCCAGATCTTCAAAGATCAGGTCCGCCCGTTTGTAGGTGGAAAAGCGTCGGGCAAAACCCAGGGTGAAGGTGGTGTGCTCAAGGGGTGCTTCCCCTTCGCTGCGGTAGGAAAGGTAGTTTGGCGGATCAATCCAGGTCGCAAGGCGCTGGTTGCGATGGGTGATGAGCATCCGGTTTACATAATCCACCAGTATGTTCGTGTCCGTCCGCCAGGCCTGCTCAAAATAGGTGCGGAACTTGTTGTTTTGGTGCAGGGCCTCCGCCCCGGCAAAGACACTGGGATCTCTCCGCCAGTTGTGCAACTCGGGAAAGGTGTCGTACAGTTCCGCCCTGGCATCGCTTGTCCAGGTGAGATGATGCACTCCGTTGGTGATCGCCGTGATTTTGTCCGCATACTGAGGGAACTGCGTCTGGGTTACCTCCTTGTGAAGGCGGCTCACGCTGTTGGTGGACCGGTTGAGCTTCATGGCCATGGCGGTGAAATTGTAGACGGAGCGGTTGTGTTCGTCCAGGGCCAGGAGATTCAGAACGCGCTTGCAGAACGGGTTGATCAATTCCTCGTACACGGAAATGTTGAAGCGGTCATGTCCGGCCTTGACCGGGGTATGGATGGTAAAGACGAGGCGCTTGGCGACTTCTGCCGCGGCAGTGAGGATATCGTGGTCCGTGGTCTTTTTTTCATACTGGGGGCCATGTTTTTTCTGGAGGAGCTGGGTGATCAGGGAGAGAACCACGCCCACGCCGTGCTGTTCGTTCAGGTGAATGGTGCGGGAAGTAAGGCCCAAGGCTTCCATGACCGGGACAACGCCGGCGCCGAGAAGCCTGCGCTGGGTTGCTTTCACCTTTTCTGAACTGCTGTCGTACAGGTGTTGAGCGGCATCCTGAATCCAGGCCGGCGAGCGGGCGGTTTGATAATCAAGGAGAATTTCCGGCACAAAGGAGTCGAGTCCCTCGCTGATCTCCATTTTGAGCCACAATTGGGCGTGGGCCACGGATCGTATCCCCTGGAGATCATAAAAAGGAACCTCAATGGTGAGAGGTTGGGTGGGGGATTCCGGATCGTGCAGCAGATACAGCCCCGGGGTACTTTCCGGTTCCCATTGGGAGGCCCAGGCCACCTGCCCGATTTTTGAGTCGACCATCTGGGAAAAATATCCTTTCCGGTACAGCAGGGAAATCCCGACCACCGGAATTTTGCAGTCCGCGAAACTTTTCAGGGTGTCTCCGGCAAGGATGCCGAGACCGCCGCTGTAGTTGGGGATCTTGACTGGACCCTGCAGGAACAATTGCAGGAAACGGTTGATGGATCCGTCCGGATGTTCTGTTATCTCAAGTTTATGGAGTCTGTCGCGCACCGGGTGAAAAACATCCAGATCCGCCCCGATTTCCATGGAGATGTAGGTGACGGATTCGCCGGCCGGGGAGGTGAGGGCCTGCCAGACCGAGTCAAGAACCTCTTGGGAAACACCGAAAAAAGTGCCGAACCTGTTTGTGGCGAGCATGTCACGGAGACGATGCTTGCCGTCTGGTGAAAGCGGGGCCTTGGGCGCCGCTGATTCTTTGGGACTGGTTTTACTGGGCGATGGGCGAGAAGATTTCATCGGTCAACGCGGGCTCGTGGGAATAAAGGGGCAAGAAATTTTTTGTTTGGAACGCGCAGGAGAACAGAAAGTCAAACGATCACTCTGCATTGTTTGATGAAAAGATAAGATATAACGTGTTCTCCCGGCCATGCAAGCGAATTATGCCAGGCAGGCCTGCCGGGTTGTTTTTTCAGGGACTTGAAAAGGTGGATTTATCCCTGTGTTACAGCCTCTCTCAACGCAACAAAACATATAAAAAAACTCGTTGAAATTTCACAAAGAGTTCTGTATGATCTTTTTGATTATTAAATTATACTTAATTGTATAAGGGGTTGTTTTCATATAAAAATCTGTTACAAGATGTATCAGGAGGAAGGAGAAAAATGAAAAGAGGAATTCTGCAGTATCTGGCAATGGCATGTGTGGTTGTTTCCCTTTCCCTTTTTGCTGGCGGTTGTGCCAAGCAAAAGGTGCAGAGCGATAAGGACATGGCTGGTGGCGTAAAAGCTGATACCGGCGCGGGCATGGGAAAGGAAGAGTCTCTTGCTTCAAAATGGATTGGTGGCGACAGTGGCGCGGTTTTGGAAGGACGGACCACCGCCCCGATGCTGCCCATTTATTTTGACTTTGACAAATCCGATATCAGGGCGGACCAGAAGGATCGTATCAAGAAAAATGGCGATCTCCTGATCGGTTCAGCAAAAGCCCGTGTTCGGGTAGAAGGCAATACCGATGAGCGTGGCACCAACGAGTACAATATGGCCCTCGGCGAAAGACGTGCCGTGACCGCGGTGAAGTATCTTGTCAATATGGGCGTTGCGGAAGGCCGGATTGACACCCTCAGCTTTGGTGAGGAAAAGCCCCTCAACTTCGGTCATGATGAGATGGCTTGGGCACAAAATCGCCGTGACGACTTTGTTATTGTCAAGTAAGCTTCTTTTCTAAGAAGATTGTTACAATCTGAGATGGGAGCATGTATATGTTCCCATCTCTTTTTTTTTGCTTTGTAACGGTAGGGCGGGTTATGAAGCGATACCTGAAAATTTTCTGCTGATAACAAACCGGAGACATGTATGAAGATGAAATTCCTTTGGGGACTGTTTTTTGTGTGTGTGGCACTGAGCGCCTCTTCGGGGCTTGCCCTTGCGGCGCAGGATCGTGGGAAGATCGCAACTATCAGCATCCAGAAAATTCTTGGCAGCTCCAGGGCGGCCCAGGAAGCCCAGAAAGTCTTGCAGGCTGAGGTTGACAAGTTTCGATCAAAGTTCAAGGCGGACGAAGATGCCCTGACCGCCATGAAAAATGAGATTGAGAAGAAAGGTTCTGCCTGGAGCGAAGAGGTTCGCGCGGAGAAAGAGCGTGAATACCAGAAAAAACTTCGTGATTATGGCCTGAAAACCGAGGATGCAAAACTTGAGATGCAGCAGCTCGAGAAAAGATACATGGAGCCGATTTTGAAACAGCTGCATGAAATTATCGCTGAGATCGGCAAGAAAAACGGTTATTCCCTGATTCTCGAGAACACCATGAAAGGCCTGCGCAACAGAACGGGGTTGCTCTATGCCGATGACGCACTTGATATCAGTGATCAGGTTCAGAAAGAACTCGATGGCCGCCTGAAAAAATAATACGGCATTAGCAGGTTGTTGAAAAACGCTGTTTTTTGGCGGCCTGCGTGCGATACAGGGATGTGTCGCTAATTTTGCTCACTGCCCAAGTGGCCAAGATTGTGGGAAGGCGGGAAATCTACTTTGCCGTTTTCGTTGCTGAAAAATCCAAGAATGGACTTTTCAGCATTCTGCTAGGAATTATCAACAAAAAGAGGCACTGCGGGAGATTACCGCAGTGCCTCTTTTTGTTGATCCTCCGCAAGTGGAATGAAAAGGATCAACCCCATTCCGGGAAGCGAGAGCAGGAAGCTGATCCCGAAAAAATAGCCATACCCTGCCCATGCGGCGAGAAAGCCGCTCAATACCCCGGCATACAGACCGCTGAAACTCATCAGCCCTGTGCCGATGGCGTAATGCGCCGCCTTGAACCGCGGCTGGCATAAGCGCATGAGAAAGACCATGAGCACCGCGGTTCCAAGGCCTCCGGCGAACTGGTCAAAGGCATGCACGCAGACAACGGCAAGGAGGTTGTTCCCGCCGATTGCAGCGGGGATGGAATTGCCGGTGTTGAGCAGGACGAAGTCCTTGAGTTTCAGGGCCAGAAACATATAGGCCAGATTGGTGAAATTCTGGGCAAGCAAGAGTGGCCAGATCATTTTTTTTAAAGAGTATTTCGAGATAAGCCAGCCGCCGAGCATTGCGCCGATTATGGAGAACGGCAGGCCAACCCCGCCGGAAATCCAGCCGTAATGTTTTTTTATGCCCAGGTCGACCATGAATGGCGCAACCATGCTGGAGAGCATGTATTCCCCGGTCCTGATCAGGACGATAAATGCCAGGATGGGACCGATTTTTTCACGATCCATAAAGGAAAAGAAGGCTTCGCTGAAAAAGGCGTTGCCCTTGTGCCGCAGCCATTTTTTAATTTTCCTTCGCTTAAAGCCGATAACCATGAGTGCGGTGACCAGGAGCATGCTGATCAGGGCGGTCAGGTCGATATTGAGCAAGAATCCGTGGCGCGGCAGCAGGCCCTGCCTGGTGATTGTCTGGCCCAGCAGGCGCAAGGCGACCATGAAAAGTGCGGCAACAACGGCAAGCCTGAGCAGGCGGCCTGCTTTGGCCGTCGGCAGCAATAGGGTCAGGGGGAGGCGGGCTGCTTCGCTGCGGGGCAAATACCGCAGATGGTAGACGGAAAAAAGCGCCAGAATAAGGGCCGATCCCCCAAAGGCAACAGGCCAGCCAGAGGTTGTCCCAATGGTTGCGATAATTCCGGCGCCGGCCATCATGGCAATCCGATAGGCCATGACCCGATAGCCGACAAAACGAGCCTGTCCGGCAGTGTCCAGGGTCTCCAGATAATAGCCGTCAATGGCGATGTCGTGGGTGGCGGCCAGGAAACTTCCGACAAAAAAGGCCATGCCGATGAGGGGCGTGGCCTGGGGCAGAGGGGCAAGAGCCGCGGCGGTCAGCAGAAGTCCCGCCAGCAGAATCTGCATGATGAGGAGCCACTGGCGTTTGGTGCCATACCGGTCAACATGCGGCGCCCAAAGAAATTTTAAAGCCCAGGGCAAGCCGAAAAGAGAAGTAAGCCCGATTCCTTCAAGGCTTACGCCGTTGTCCCGGAAAAATACGGTGGAAACGGTGCGAATGATTGAGTAGGGCAATCCTTCGCAGAAGTAGGTGGTAAAGGCCCATACTTGGGGGATGGCTGGTTTTGGACCGGAGATCTTTTTTTCTGTTGCTGTCATGGTGAAGACACATACTCGATGAAAATATTCTCTATTATACAGATCGATTTCTGTATATAATTTTTTATGCGGCAATGCGCCACATACAGCGCTTTTTTTCTTGCGGTAAAGAAGAAACCGCGGCGAATACGCAACCGCATGGAGACCTTGCTGCATTGTCGGCAACGCTGAAAGGAAGGGGATGAGGAAAAAGTCGGCTGAGTCTTTCGCTTTTCATCCGGATATCAATTCTTCCAAGGAGTGAATTATGGCGAGAAATCTCATTATCATGGACAGCTCAGCCAGCATGCGGCGCATAATCCGGACCATGATTCAGGCCACGGTAAATGATGCGGTTGTCTCCGAGGCCCGGGATGCGGAGGAGGCAAGGGGGCTCATCGAAGATGCCCATTACCATCTGGTAATCTTTTCCAGGGAATCGTCCGATAAAAAATGGCTCGAATTCGCTCAAAAACGACTTGCCCTGCCGGAGGGACAAAGAACAAATTTTATCCTGTTTACCTCAAGCAAAAAGCAGGATTATTTTGAAGAGATCAAGCGCTATGGGATAGAGGAATATCTCACCATTCCCTGCGCTGCCAACGATCTCGGGGAACTCATCACCAGGATTTGCACACCCTTTTCCCTGCGCAAGGCCAGGCGTTACAGCGTTCCCGATGCCATCGCCAGTCTGGAGCAGGGGAGCAACAGTTTTGCCGCTGAGGTCATCAATTTCAGTGAGGGTGGGGTGCTGTGCGAACTCGATGCTCCTGCGCAGTTAAACTGGTTTATGCCTGCAATGATCAGTATGGAGTTTAACCTTGATGGCGCCACGCTGAAAGTCGCGGGGCTGTATTCCGTGGCCAGGCGTCTGATGGTGGTTGAAGCGAATCCGGATTACTCACCAAGACGTATCCGCCTGGCCTACAGGTTTATCAGTGTCCCGGAGGAAAGCAAAAAACAATTGGCCCAGGTTTTCAGGGTGATTGAGCAACAGGAAGGCCTGCTCGGGTACGAAGACTAGCGCTGCTTCCCGCAGAGGGCAAGGGCCTCGACGATGATCGCCGGGGCATCGATATTTCCCTTATGGCGGAGCTGGGCCTGGGTGCCGTGTTCCATGAATTTATCCGGCAACCCCAGCACCTTTGTCTGAATGCCCCAGAGATTTTTCTGGGCAAAAAGTTCAAGAATGGCGCTGCCAAAGCCGCCTTTTTTCACGTTGTCCTCGATGGTTATCACCCTGCCGGTCCGACTGGCCCACTCACAGATCAGCGCATCATCCAGGGGCCGGACAAAACGCGGGTTGATCACCGCCGCCTCCAGCCCGAGTTTTTTTAGCCCTGTTGCCGCCTCCAGGGCAGCAGAAACCCTGTTGCCGATGGGGAGCAAAAGGATATCCTTTCCTTCCCGCAGAAGCTCGCCTGTTCCCAGAGGGATACGTTGCAGCGCATCGTCCAGGGAAACGCCTTCCCCGTTTCCGCGCGGATAACGGACTGCCGCGGGGCCTGGGTGCAGAATGGCCGTGTGGAGCATGTGCCGCAGTTCATTTTCATCCTTGGGGGCCATGATCACCAGATTGGGGATGAAGCGCAGGAAGGAAAGGTCAAACACTCCGTGGTGGGTCGGCCCGTCGTCCCCGACAAGGCCGCCCCGGTCAATGGCCAGGGTAACGGGCAGATTGGGCAGGCAGACATCGTGGATAATCTGGTCAAGGGCCCGCTGGAAGAAGGTGGAGTAGATGGCCACCACCGGCAGCAATCCTTCCGTGGCCATGCCTGCCGCATAGGTAACCGCATGCTGTTCGGCAATCCCCACATCAAAAAAACGCTCGGGAAACCGTTGGGAAAAATCGTTCAAGCCTGTGCCGGCGGGCATGGCGGCAGTGATGGCGACAACCCTGGGGTCCTGTTCCGCGATCTGCACCAGGGTTTCGCCAAAGATTTTGGTGTAGCTGGGCGGCGCAGGAGGCGAGGGGACGGGCAGGCCGGTGTCGATGCAAAATGGGCCAACCCCGTGAAAATCGCCCGGATTTTTTTCCGCCGGCTCGTAGCCCTTGCCTTTGGTGGTCAGCACATGGATGAGGGTGGGGCCGGTGCTGAAATCGCGGACATTGCCCAGGGCCTCAATAAGGTTTTCCAGCTTGTGGCCGGGGATGGGGCCTATGTATTCAAACTTGAGGGCCTCGAAGAGCATGCCGGGGGTAAAGAAGCCCTTGAAGCTCTCCTCGCTTTTCTTGAGAACAGAGAGGATGTTCTCCCCCACGTTGGAGAAGGACTTGAGGAAATGTTCCATCTCCTTCTTGACGCGCACCGCTGTTTTGCTGGTCAGTTTTCTGCTCAGGAAACTGGAAAGCGCCCCCACATTGGGTGAAATGGACATCTCGTTGTCATTGAGGATGACAATGAGGTTTTTGTGGAGATGGCCGGCCTGATTGAGGGCCTCAAAGGCCATGCCGCCGGTCATGGAGCCATCGCCGATAACGGCGATGCTCTTGTGGGGGTCGCCCTTCAAATCCTTGGCCGTGGCAATGCCCAGGCTGGCCGAGATCGAGGTGCTGCTGTGGCCGGTATCAAAGGCGTCATAGGGGCTTTCCGCCCTTTTGGGAAAGCCGCTGATCCCCTGATACTGGCGCAGGGTGTGGAACTGATCCCTGCGGCCGGTAATCAGCTTGTGGGTATAGCTCTGATGGCCCACGTCCCAGACCAGCTTGTCTTCGGGGGTATTGAAAACATAATGGATGGCCAGGGTGAGTTCAACCACCCCCAGGCAGGGCGCCAGGTGTCCGCCGGTCTGCGAAACGGTCTGGATGATCGTCTCTCTGATTTCCGCAGCCAGCGTCCCGAGTTGTTCCACAGAGAGCTTTCTGAGGTCCACAGGGGAATTGATGCTGTCAAGTAAAGGGGTATGGCTCATCGTGGCCTTTTCCTCCGGGTAATACCCTGATGGGTGTCCGGCTAGTTGTTCCGTTCGTAAATATAGCGGGCAAGGGCGCGGAGCGGCTCGGCTTTGGCGTCAAAAATTTCCAGGGCGGTCACGGCCGCCTCAACAGCCTCCAGGGCCATGAGCTTTGTTTTGGCAACGCCGAAGAAGGCAGGGTAGGTTGCCTTGTTCCGCTGTGCGTCGGCTCCGGCGGTCTTGCCGAGATCTTCCGTGGTTCCTTCAACATCCAGCAGGTCGTCAACTATCTGGAAGGCAAGACCGATCTGCACGCCGTATTGGCTTAATGCTGCAAACTGTTTCTCGTCGGCCATGCCGAAAATCGCCCCGGCCTGCACGGAAGCGGTAATAAGCGCCCCGGTTTTGTAGCCATGGATCAGCCGCAGGTGGTCAAAGGGGATTGTCTGGCCTTCGGCGGCAAGGTCCAGGGATTGGCCGCCGACCATGCCCTTCGGGCCGATGGCTTTGGCGATGATGTTGATCATCCGGAGCTGGGCTGACGGGGAGATGGTCTGCTGGACATCGGGATGGCTCAGCAGCTCAAAGGCGAAACTGAGCAGGCCGTCCCCGGCCAGGATGGCTTCCGCTTCACCGAATACCACGTGGCTGGTCGGTTTGCCGCGGCGGAGGGCATCATTGTCCATGGCCGGCAGATCGTCATGGATCAGGGAATAGGTGTGGATGCATTCCAGGGCGCAGACAACGGGTAAAAGAGGTTCGGTGGCGGCATGCAGGGCCTCTGCCGCAGCCATGGCCAGGATGGGACGGATCCTTTTGCCCCCGGCGAAAAGGCTGTAGCGCATGGCCTTGATATGGGCGGAAAGAGGCCCCTCCTCCGGCAGCATATAGCGCGCCAGGGCCTGTTCGACAACCGCGCATTGTTGAGTCAGGTATTTTTTAAATTCCATGGCTGGGAAATTCCCGGGGGGTGCAAGCGAGACAGGGGTTAGGCGTCGTCTTCATCAGGAGCCGTGCCGGAAGTATTAAAGGGCATGCTGATGAGTCTGCCGTCTTTTTTTAAAAGGAGATCAACTTTTTGCTGTGCTTCCTCCAGTTTGTGGTTGCACAGCTCAGCCAGTTTGATTCCCTCGTCAAATTTTTTCAGGGATTTCTCAAGGCTCAGGTCGCCGTTTTCCAGCTCCCGGGTGATCTGCTCAAGCGACTCCAGGGCTTCTTCAAAAGATTTTTTGGACATGATCCCTCCCGAGGTTTTTCTCAAAAAAGAGTGGTCCCCGTCTGTCGGCAAGTATGAATAGAATTTTTTAAAATAATTGAAGTTGCGGTTCAGGGCAATGTCTTTCCAAAAAAACATGAGTATGGTAGGTTGGTTGGCATCGTCTAATCATGTTCGCGTGGCTCAAAACGCTTTTTTTGAAGAAAAACCTCCATGCCATACTCACTGCAGGATCTTCTCCCCCAATTCAGCCGCTGGCTTTCCGTGGAAAAGGGTTATTCCCCCAAGACCGTTGAAAGCTATGGCCGGGATCTTGCCGAATTCGCATCGTTTACAGGGTCTGATCAGGATGTCCGCCAGATCGAACCCCGTGCCGTCCGCTCCTATGTGTATGCCTTAAACGGCAAAAACAAAGGCAGCTCCGTGGCCAGGAAGCTTTCCGCCCTCCGCACCTTTTTTCGTCATCTTCTCCGCGAGGGGGTTATAGTGCATGACCCTGTCGCGCCCATTGCCACGCCGAAACAGGAAAAACACATGCCTGTTTTTCTTACGGTGGACGAGGTTTTTACCCTGCTGGAGATGCCGGGCACCGAGGATGCCTTTGCCTTTCGTGACCGGGCGATTCTTGAGATCCTCTATTCCACCGGGCTGCGGGTCGCCGAGCTTGCGGCCCTTGACCTGGAGCGTCTTGACGTCGAAGAGGGCATGCTCCGGGTTACCGGCAAGGGCAACCGGGAACGTCTGGTGCCGGTGGGCAGCCCGGCTCTGGAAGCCCTGGGTCAATACCTGCCCCAGCGGACCTTGTTGATCCGCGAACGGATCGGTCGCGGGGATGCGCCGGAAAACAGGGCGGTTTTTCTGAACCACCGGGGGTTGCGGCTCACCACCAGAAGCATCGAACGGCTGGTGAAGCTCTATGCCCTGCGGGCCGGAATCGCCGCCCGGGTAACGCCCCATGCCCTGCGCCATTCCTTTGCCACCCATCTTTTGGAAATGGGGGCGGATCTGCGGACGGTGCAGGAATTGCTGGGGCATGTCAGCCTGTCAACCACCCAACGGTATACCCATCTGAACATGGATCATCTGAACGAGGTCTATGACCGGGCCCATCCAAAGGCGGGAAGATGAAAGGGGATGAGGCGTAAGGTGCAAGGATCAAGGCGTAAGGTACAAACTTAGGGGCCGTTACGAAATAACCATTACATTTTTTACCATTTCGTTACGGCCCCTTATGCCGATCACGACATTACAATGTTACAGTTATTTTTGAACGACGGCTTATGGTTGTTGGGGATGAATATTTAGGAGGAGTAGCTTTGAAGATCAGATCGACCACAATCGTTGCCGTCCGGCACAGGGGTGAGGTGGCCCTGGCCGGGGACGGCCAGGTATCGCTGGGCAATACCATCATGAAACATGAGGCGCGCAAGGTGCGCCGCCTGTATGAAGGCAAGGTGATCACCGGCTTTGCCGGGGCCACGGCCGACGCCTTTACCCTGTTTGACCGGCTGGAGCAGAAGCTTGAGCAGTATGACGGCAACCTGATGCGGGCGGCGGTTGAGCTGGCCAAGGACTGGCGCACGGACAAGATGCTTCGCAAGCTTGAGGCTTTTCTGGTGGCGGTGGACAAGAATCATTCCCTGCTCCTTTCCGGCACCGGCGACGTGATCGAGCCGGACGACGGGGTGCTGGCCATCGGCTCGGGCGGGCCATACGCCCAGGCCGCAGCCAAGGCCCTGGTGGCGCACAGCGAGCTTTCCGCCGAGGAGATCTGTAGAGAGGCGATGCGGATCGCCGCTTCCATCTGCGTCTATACCAATGACCGCATTGTTGTGGAAAAAATGATGGACTCGCAAAAAGGGAAAAAGGCAACAGGTCCGTAACCCAAGATCAAAGAGTTACAAAGCAATAACCGTCGCCGGTCGCTTTCGCTTCCTGCTGTAATCGCGGCTTTTTGCGGTTTCAACAAAAAATGGCTGCCGAATAATAAAGAGGTCCGACAGCCGGTTTTATATAAGGAAAATTGTGAGATGGAACCCATGAACACCCTGACCCCCAGACAAACCGTGGCCGAACTGGACCGCTACATCATCGGCCAGGATGCGGCCAAGAAATCCGTGGCCATTGCCCTGCGCAACCGCTGGCGGCGGCAGCAGGTGCCCATGCCCCTGTGCGAGGAGATCGCGCCCAAGAACATCATCATGATCGGCCCCACCGGGGTCGGCAAAACCGAGATTGCCCGCCGCCTGGCCAGTCTGGCCCAGTCGCCCTTCCTCAAGGTGGAGGCCTCCAAGTTCACCGAGGTGGGCTACGTGGGCCGGGATGTGGAGTCCATGATCCGTGATCTGCTCGATCTTGCCATCAACATGGTGCGCGAGGAAGCGCGGGAGCAGGTGACGCACAAGGCGGCGGAGCAGGCGGAAGAACGGATGCTCGACCTGCTGGTGCCGCCGCGCCCGACCCCCTTGGGCCAGGTCACGCCCATGGCGGAAAGAACCGAAGATGGAGGGAGGGCAGGGGAACCGGTTGATTCCACCAGGGAAAAATTCCGGCAGATGCTCAGGGATGGCAAGCTCGACGAGAAACAGGTGGAGATGGAGATCGATCAGTCCCAACCGTTGCCCATGTTCGAGATCCTCTCCCACGGGAGCAGCGGCCTGGACGACATGGAGTCCGGCCTCAAGGACGTGTTCGGCAAGATGTTTCCCAAGAAAACCCAGCGGCAGCAGATGTCGGTGAAAGACGCCATGGAGGTGCTGAAAAAACGGGAGGGTGAAAGGCTGATCGACATGGAGAGCGTCACCCGGCTTGCCATCCAGCGCACCGAGCAGTCCGGGATCATCTTTCTCGATGAGATCGACAAGATCGCCTCGCGGCAGGGCGGTTCAGGCCATGGGCCCGAGGTTTCCCGCGAGGGTGTGCAGCGCGATCTGCTGCCCATTGTCGAGGGCTCCACCGTGACCACCAAGCACGGCATGGTCAAGACCGACCATATCCTCTTCATCGCCAGCGGCGCCTTCCATCTCTGCAAGCCCTCGGATCTGGTGCCGGAGCTGCAGGGGCGCTTCCCCATCCGGGTGGAGCTTGCGGCCCTAGGGGAGGAGGAATTCTACCGGATTCTCACGGAACCCCAGAATGCCCTGATCAAACAGTACATCGCTCTTATGGCCACAGAAGGGATCGCTCTGGATTTTGCCGAGGACGCCATCCGGGCCATGGCGAAAATTGCCGCCGCAGTGAACCGGAAAACCGAGAACATCGGGGCGCGTCGGCTGCACACCATTATGGAGCGGTTGCTGGAGGAACTCTCCTTTGACGCCACCGACCGGGCCGAAAAGGGGTTTCTCGTCACAGCCGAATACGTGAAAAAGCAGTTGCAGGACATCTCGGAAGACGAAGATCTGAGCCGGTTTATTTTGTAGCTGTCAGTTGATGATGACTTCGCAACAACTTAAAAAAAACGCGACATTCCGTCATTCCGGCGAAGGCCGGAATCCGACGAGTTGTTATGATTCCATCAGTTGATAGCTTACAGAGTTTTCTTTTTAACGAGGCCATCATGATTGAACACGACTTGAAATACTGCCCCAAGTGCCGGGACGAGTACCGGCAGGAAATGGAAACCTGTGCAACCTGCGCTCTGCCTCTTGTCCTGGGTGCGGACTTGGCGGCAATGGAAAAAAATAAAGGCGGTTCTCGCCAAAACCGGAAAGGGGTCTTGACCCCGGATGACCAGCTGGTCGTCATCTTCCAGGCTCCCCTGGCCGACCTCAAGCACCTCAAGGATCTGCTTGAGGGGGAACAGATCGGCGCCATGATCAGCAAGGAAGCTGGGGGATGCGCCAGTGGCGGCTGCGCCCCCAAGTTTCAGCTCCAGGTCCGGCAGGAAGAGGTGCGGGACGCCTTGCAGGTGCTTGCCCAAGAGCATCGCCGGGCAACCGCTCTGGCTGAACACGACGCTACCCACGCCGAAGCGGTTTTTAACCCGGAGGCCGAGGAGGCAGTATGTCCGGCCTGCGGCTTTGCCTTTGCCACCACCACCACGACCTGTCCGGACTGCGGCCTGTGTTTCGGCTGAACCGAATGGGCTTTTTTCGGCTTGCAGGGCGGGTGAAGGTGGGATGAACCTGTATCATCTTCTTGACAAGATCGGGAAGATGGATGAAGAATTGATTTCGGTTTGGGTAAATAAAGGTGCGGTGAAGGGTGGCAAGAGATCAGGCCGATGATTCGTAGCGAAGGAATAGCGGGAATTTAGATGATGAACGAAGCTGATACATGTCGAATTCTGGTTACTCCGTCCCTCCTCCAAGCGGGTTGAGGAAATCCAATCTGGCGAATTGCCGAACAGCATTACTTCACCGACGGCCAGATCGTCCTTGTCGGCGATGGTCATAAAAGGCAGAAGGGAAAGAAGGTCGACTACCTGCTTCGTTATGAGAAATCTTCTCCCATCGCTGTGTTTGTGACAACGACAGAGAAGTTTGGAGCTGGCGTTGAACCCCAGCTGGCCGAAGATTACGCCAAGATACTCGGACTATCCTTTGCTTACTCAGCCAACGGTCACGCCATCGAGGGACCAAAATGAAACCAATCAACGAAGACGAAGCGGAAATTCTGATCGAAGAACACCTCCGTTCCCGTGGCTGGGACGTTACGGATTTTACCGTCAGCCGCAAGCGCTGGCGTGACCACTTCGATGGGGAAGAAATCGACCGCGTTTTTCTGTTATGAGGGCAAACCACCGGCCATCCTCGAACTAAACAACCACCGGCTTTAGCCGGTGGTTGTTTAGTCTTTCTATGCTTGACCCAGCCAGAACAATCCGCACCTTTTCCACCATGTGATCCGGAAAATAGCTTTCTTTTGCCTTGCGCAGGCCGGGAATACCGAGATCCTGTTCCCGGTTGACATAGGCAAACCCGGCAAGGTTGTCTCGGGCAAACCATTGATTGACCACCTGGGCCAACCCCTGAAACTGGGGCATGGCCTTCTCGAAATGGCAGACCGCGGTTGAGGGATTGAGCGCTTCGCCCACGGTGAACGCCTCGATGTTCCCCTCAATCCGGATGGCGCATCCGGTCAGGGGGAATTCTCCGTAGTGCCGCAAGGTTTCTTCTATCGCCTGATATTCCCCGCACAATCCCGGCTCGGTCCTGCAATCCCTGGCGGCGCACCAGCGTTCCTGCATGGCCAGACATTCGGGAACCGTTTCCGGAGTGATCATCTCGTACTGGCAATCGTACGCGGCCAGGCACTGGTTGATGTGGTTTCGTTTCCGGGTGAAATGTCTGCCGGCTAGGGTGGCGAGGCCTTCCCTGCGGTAGACATAATCGGCATTGTCCCGATCCTCGACCGCCGTTGCCCCGGGCGGCAAGGTTACTCCTGCGAGTCTTTCTCTTGGGAAGCGATCCGCTCCCGAAATTCTGCTGCCATATTCTTTGAAGACCTCGGTCAGCGCGACCGGGCCGACGGGATTTCCCAGAAGAACCAGACCCATTTTCGTCTCGGCAAAAAGGAGGAGCGAGTCTTTGAACTCCTCTGTCCAGATCGGCCGCGTGTGCCGCCAGGCATAGAGATTCGTGAAGGTCAGTTCCGAAATCTCGGGAGGAAACCGCCGGAGATATTCCGTAACGGACAGCCTGTCATCGAGGGTAAGCGGGCGCAGGGTCATGGGATTCCTGTGAAGGTATGGGATAGAATCAGTATAAAGGCGCAGCCGGATTCCTGCAAATGATTCCCTTGCCAAAGGCGCGTTGCTTTTCTTGCAAATGCGGAGAAATCCGTATAGATTGTGCCTCTTGTGAAAAATAGAAAAACACCCTTCGACAGGGCTCTCCTGAGCAACGTCGAAGAGCTCAGGGCGAACGGTAGCCATCTTGAAGTCATTATAGTTTCTTCCGTTCATGCTGAGCCCTGTCGAAGCACAATAAAGCATTTTGCAAGAGTCCCAATCGTCTGGTTTGTTGCTGACCGGCGTACGATAAGAGAATTTTGAGGATTTTCCTCCCAAGAAAAGGTGAACAGATGGAAGTGGTGCTTGCCAAGAACGCAGGCTTTTGCATGGGGGTGCGGAGGGCGGTTGATACCACCCTCGGCATGGTCCAGAAGGGAGAGGCCACCATTGCCACCTTTGGCCCTCTGATCCACAATCCGCAGGTTCTGAAACTGCTTGAGGAGCAGGGGGTGAGGATTCTCAGCGAGATTCCGGCCCAGGCCACCGGGGCCATTATCATCCGGGCCCACGGCATCCCCCCTGACGAGAAAAAGAAGCTTGAAGCCACCGGTGCTCGGGTCGAGGATGCCACCTGTCCCCGGGTTCTCAAGGTGCAGGCCATTATTGCCAGATACAAAAAAGAGGGCTACTCCACGGTGATCATCGGCGACCGTGACCATGCCGAGGTGGAAGGTCTCATGGGCTATGCCGGCAATACCGGGCAGGTGGTGAACAGCGAGCCGGATGTCGCGGCCCTGCGGCTTGACGGGCCTTACATCATCGTCAGCCAGACCACCCAGGACGAGCGCCTTTTTGAAAGGCTCAAGGAAGCGATCCTGCAAAAATATCCCCAAGGCGAGGTGTTCAACACCATCTGCGATTCCACCCATAAACGGCAGGAGGAGGTCCGCCAGCTCTGCCAGGAGGTGGAGGCGTTGGTGGTGGTGGGCGGCAAGACCAGCGCCAACACCAAGCGGCTGGGCGAGATTGCCGAAAGCCTGGGCTGTCCGGTGTTCATGGTGGAGTCGGAAACGGATCTTGATTCTCAGGCCCTGGGGCGCTATGGCCGGGTAGGGGTAACGGCCGGGGCTTCAACCCCGAACTGGGTGATCAGCCGGATTGTGGAAGTGCTGGAGAATATAACGGCGAAGACGCCTTGAGAGGGATGAAGAATGCTGAGCTGGTTTAAGAAGAAACTCGGAGGCGCGCAGGATCTCCAGCCGGAGCAGGGCGCGGGATCAGAGACAACTGCGCCTGTCACGGCGGAGGCCCCGGGGCAGCAACAGGAGAATGGGGCCAGGTTTTTTCTGCGACTCAAGGACGGATTGTCCCGAACGCGAAAAACCTTTGTCCGCCAGATTGACGCGCTTTTTCTCGGCAAGAAGAAGATTGACGCCGAGCTGCTTGAGGATCTTGAAGAGATTCTGATCATGGCGGATATCGGCGCCGCCACCACCCAGGAACTTCTTGAAAAAACCCGGGAGCAGGTCCGGCGCAACGCCTTGGGCGACGCCCTGGCGCTCAAAAAAGCACTGAAAGAGATGATCCTTGGCTATCTGCTCAATGCGAACCGGCCCGCGGAGCGCGTGCTGCCGAGGCAGAGCCCCTTTGTCATCATGGTGCTGGGGGTCAACGGGGTGGGCAAGACAACGACCATCGGCAAGCTGGCGTACAAGTTCACCCAGGCAGGTCAGAAGGTTCTGCTGGTGGCCGCCGATACCTTTCGGGCCGCGGCCAGCGAACAGCTGCAGATCTGGGGCAAGCGGGTCGGGGTGGAGGTTGTGGCCCAGCAGGCCGGGGCAGACCCATCCTCCGTGGTGTACGATGCCCTTGACTATGCCAGGCCGCGCAATTTTGATGTGGTGCTGGTTGACACGGCAGGCCGGTTGCACACCAAGGTCAACCTGATGGAAGAGCTGAAAAAGATCAAGCGGGTCATGGATAAAAAGATTCCCGGCGCGCCCCATGAAATCCTGCTGGTGCTCGATGCCACCACCGGCCAGAATGCCATTTCCCAGGCGCGCCTGTTCAACGAGGCCGTGGATGTTACCGGCCTGGCCCTGACCAAGCTTGACGGGACAGCCAAGGGGGGGATTGTGATCAACATCTGCCACGAGTTCAATATTCCCATTCGTTTCATCGGGATCGGGGAACAGATGGAGGATCTGCGTGATTTTGAGCCAAACGAGTTTGTGGAGGCCCTGTTTGCCGAGGGTGAGGCATGATTGTGTATCGTCGGCATAAGCCGCCGGGCTGTGGCGGGTTTTTACTGGTTGTTGCCTTGCTCCTGTTCGCCCTGGGCGGCGCCCCTCTTATCCTTGATGTTCTGGGGTTTCTTTTTTTTTACAGGAGTAATTCTTGTTCTCATGGTCTTTGTCGGGATCTGGGGTTTTTCCCAGTATATCCGGCGGATGGCGAGCCGCTACGAGCAATCCCAGACCGAAAGCCACAACCAGTTTGTCTTTCTGCTGGTCAATATCCTGATCCGCATTGCCCAGGCGGACGGGGTTGTCACCAAGGCCGAGCTTGGCCCCATCGAGAATTTTTTCCGCGTCCATCTCCGCTACAACCAGAGCCAGATGTACTGGGTGCGTGACCTGATCCAGGATGCCCTTGCCTCCCAGGCCTCCCTCGAAGCCATGCTTGCCGAGTTCAAGGGCCATTTCGCCTATGAACCCCGGCTGATCCTGCTGGAGCTCATCTATCAGGTGCTTTACACCAATGCCCAGGTCTCCCCCCAGGAACTGGCCATGGTGCAGACCATTGCCGATTTTCTCGGCATTGCCGCCCATGACCATCACGCCATCCGGAGCAAATATGTCAGCGGCAGCCGTGGTCGGGCCTTCTCCGGCCAGGGGAGGAGTGAGGCCCAGTACTATGAAATCCTCGGGCTGGCGCCGGGGGCGTCATTGGCGGAAATAAAGAGCGCTTACCGGAAACTGAGCATGCAGTATCACCCGGACAAGGTGGCGCACCTGGGCGAGGAGTTTCGGCACGTGGCAGAGGAGAAGATGAAGGAGCTGAATCAGGCCTATCAGCACCTAAAAAAGATGTAAACGCTCAGCAGCACCGCATCTGCTTCGCAGTCTCGCTGTGCTCGCTCAGCTGTCATCGGCCTGCTCATGTGCAATAGCACACTTTGCAGGCCTCTTTCGCGCATCTACGGCAGCAGCGAAGCGGCGCTGCTGAACGTTTACGTTTCAGTGATCGAGCGTTTCTGTGAATGATTATAAAAAAAACGGCCTGAGCAGGGTGGGGCATGAATATCCTTGTCCTTGAGCCCTATTACGGCGGATCGCATAAGGCGTTTCTTGCCGGCCTGACTCAGCATCTCCCCTATTCCTTTGACCTGCTGACCCTGCCCGCCCACAGTTGGAAGTGGCGGATGCGTCTTGCGGCCCCGCATTTCGCCGGGGTTCTTGCTGGCGATCCGCATTACGCAGGCAAGGATTTTGATCGTATTCTCTGTTCCTCCTTGGTCGATGTCGCCGCCCTGTGCGGTCTTTTGCCGCCAAACTTGCGTGGTATCCCTCTCCTTACCTATTTCCACGAAAACCAGTTTGCTTATCCGGTGCAGGTGTCTGAGGCGCGGGATGTGCATTTTGGCCTGACCAACCTCACCACGGCCTTGGCCTCGGACGGGCTTGCCTTTAACTCACAATATAATCTGGATTCTTTCCTGGCGGGCTGCCGGGAGCTTCTGGCAAAGATGCCGGACATGTCTTTGGCGGGATACGAGGAGGCGGTCCGCGCCAGGGCGACCATCCTCCATCCGGCCCTGGATTTCAGCGGGATTGACTCCTGTCCGGATGAGAAGCAGGAAGGCAGAGCGCCGGTTCTTGTCTGGAACCACCGCTGGGAGCACGATAAGAACCCGGAATTGTTCTTCAGCACCCTGTACGGGCTTAAGGAGCAAGGGGTTCCCTTTGGCCTGATCGTGCTGGGCGAATCCTTTAAGAATCAGCCCCCTGTTTTTGCCCAGGCAGCGCAGAGGCTTGCCGGGCGGATTGTCCATTTCGGCTATGCGGAAGATCGTCAGGAATATTGCAGATTGCTCTGCCAGGGGGATATTGTCGTTTCCACCGCCAGGCACGAGTTTTACGGCATGGCGGTTCTTGAGGCGGTCCGCGCAGGCTGCCGCCCTCTGGTGCCGGATCGCCTGTCGTACCGGGAGCTTTTTTCCCCAGCCTTCCGCTACCAGGATGCCGACTTTGCCCGGGAACTGATGGCGGCCATGGAGGCGGGAAGGCTCGCGACGCATGAGGCGCACGCCCTGACCAGCCGGTTTTCCTGGCCGGAGTTGACCAGCGGCTACCAACAATGGTTTGAAGCGTTAGGTTAACAGGGGGCGGATTCGCCAAAGTTTTTTGTGAGAAATTCACATTCGGCAGGGGAGAGATCAAAGCGGATCTCCGCTTCCCGGATTACTATATCCCGTTTTTTTTGCGGACTGTTGAGCAACTCTTCGCTCATCCAGCGGATCGCCTTTTTCACTTTGTCACTGCCGGTTGGCAGCCTGCGGTCACAGCCCATCTTCTCCCTCCTTTTTAGACCGGTTTTACCATGATGCCGCCAAGGGGCGGAACCGAGACCAGGACATGGAACGGGGCCTCGCCCAAGGGCTCGGCAATGGCCTGCTTGCGGTCCGGATTATACACATCGCTGCCGCCGAACTCGGCGGTATCCGTGGAGAGGATTTCCTGGTACCAGCCCGCCGCGGGCACCCCGAGTTTATAGTCGTGGAGAACCTGGGGGGTGAAGTTGAGCAGGCAGACCACATGCTCCTTCGGGTCTTTGCCCTGGCGGCAGAAGGCGATGATGCTGTTGTCCACATCCTTGAAATCCATCCACCTGAAGCCGTCGAAGGAAAAATCAATCTCCCAGAGGCTGCGGGTATCCTTGTAGACCGCGTTCAACTGCTGAACGAATTTCTGCAGCTGCTGGTGCATGGTGTTCTGCTCGGTCAGATGCCAGTCCAGGCTCACCTTGCAGTACCACTCGGAGATCTGGCCGAATTCCGCCCCCATGAACAGGAGCTTCTTGCCCGGATGGGTCCAGAGGAAGAAGAAGAGCAACCGCAGGTTGGCGAATTTCTGCCATATATCCCCCGGCATCTTGAAAAGCAGGGAGCGTTTGCCATGCACCACCTCGTCATGGGACATGGGCAGGATGAAGTTTTCGGTGAAGGCGTAGAGCAGGGAAAAGGTGAGGGCGTTGTGATGGTATTTGCGGAAGATGGGCTCCTTGCTGAAATAGCCCAGGATGTCGTTCATCCAGCCCATGTTCCATTTGTAGCCAAAGCCCAGGCCGCCCCAGTCCAGGGGCTTGGAAACCCCGTAGAAGCTGGTTGATTCCTCGGCGATCATCAGGGTGTCGGGATAGCGGCTGTAGATGATGGCGTTCATGTGCTTGATAAACTCGATGGCCTCGATGTTTTCCTTGCCGCCGTAAATGTTCGGCACCCAATCCCCGTCATGCCGGGCATAGTCGAGATAGAGCATGGAGGCCACCGCATCGACCCGCAGGCCGTCGATGTGGAACTTGTCCATCCAGAAAAGGGCGTTGGCAAGGAGGAAGTTCTGCACCTCCTTGCGGCCGTAGTTGAAAATCAGGGTGCCCCACTCGGGATGCGCGCCCTGCCGGGGGTCTTCGTGCTCGTAGAGGGCGGTGCCGTCAAAGCGGCTCAGGGCATGGCCGTCGGAGGGAAAGTGGGAGGGCACCCAGTCGAGGATAACGCCGATCCCGTGCTGGTGGCATTGGTCCACGAAGTACATGAAATCCTGGGGCGTGCCGTGGCGGCTGGTTACGGCAAAATACCCGGTGACCTGATACCCCCAGGACTCGTCAAGGGGATGCTCCATGATGGGCATCAGCTCGATGTGGGTGAAGCCCATTTCCTTGACATAGGGGATCAGGGAACCGGCCAGTTCCTGAAAGGAGAGCATCCGCGAGGGGTCTGCCGGGTCGCGCCGCCAGGAGCCCAGGTGGACCTCGTAGGTGGACATGGGCTGCTCATAGCTTTTTCGGCCTTTCCGCTCATTAAGCCAGGCCGCGTCATTCCAGGCATAGCCATTAAGCCCCCAGACAATCGAGGCGGTTTTTGGCCGGATCTCCGCGAAAAACTGAAAGGGGTCGGCTTTTTCGAGAAGCGCGTCCTGCTGGGTCTTGACCTCGAACTTGTACGGTTCTCCCTGGCCAATGTCCGGGATAAACAGCTCCCAGATGCCGGAGTTGCCTAAAACCCGCATCTGATGGACCCTGCCGTCCCAGTAATTGAAGTTGCCCAGGATGCTGACCCTCTTGGCGCTTGGCGCCCAGACGCGGAAGATTGTCCCGAAGACGCCATCAATCGTTACGAGCTGTGCGCCAAGGGTGTTGTAAATTTCGTAGTTCGTGCCGTTGTTGAAAAGATAGCGGTCGTACTCGGACATCTGGGGCAGGAAACGGTATGGGTCCTTGAAAATGTGCCGGTTTTCATCGTAATAGGCCGCTTCGTACTCGTAGGGGAAAGGCTCGGTGCAATTGGTAATGACAATCTCGAAAAAGCCTTCCGGTCTTGTCTTGTACATCTCCTTTTTTTCCCCGTTGGCGATCAGCCAGCAGGCGTTGGCATTGGGCTGGAAGGTTCTGATGACCGAGGAGGCGGCATCGTGGTCCAGAACGTGGAAGCCGAGAACCTGAAAGGGGTCATGGTGTTCGGAGGCAATAATCCGGTTGATTTCGGAATTTATATCAGAGGTCATATGCGGTTTCTGTCTGGTGTGGGTTGTTGGGGACTTTGCAAGTTGCTGCAAGAGTAGATGAGAAATTCTAGCACGGATCAGCTGACAAACTCCAACTTTTTTCCGGCGAGGGATTAGAAATATTGCCTTTGCAGGATTTCTTGACTGACAGCCTGGGCAGATGCTAAGTTGCAGGCGGATTTGCATCGGTCGCCCGCGGCGATCAACGACACGGAACGCAGACATGGGGCCTCTCTCCCGATGATCGAAACCCTGCAAGGCTATTTCCTCATTGCCACCTCCCAGATGCCGGACCCCCGTTTTGCCGGCAAGGTCGTCTATCTCTGCGCCCATAACGAGGAGGGGGCCATGGGGCTGGTGGTAAACGAGCCCATTGCCGAGATCAGCTTGGCGGATGTTTTCGCGAGCGCCGATATTCCGCTGCCGCCAGGACTCTTGCCGACGGTATACCTGGGAGGTCCGGTGGAGGTGGCAAACGCCTTTTTCCTGTACAGCTCCGAGTACAGGGCGGAGCATTTTCTCGAGGTGAGCAAGAGCGTTCATCTGACGAGCGACCCGCAGCTGCTCTATGATCTCGCCTCGGGCCAGGGTCCGAAAAATCTGCTGGTGGCCCTGGGCTATTCCGGCTGGGGGCCGGGACAGCTGGAAGCAGAGCTCGCCGTGGACGGCTGGCTCACCCTGCCCGCGGATGACGAGATCATCTTTCATACCCCGGACAGGTTGCGGTGGCAGAAGGCGGCCCAGCGGCACGGCATTGATATCGCCCTGTTCGGCGATGTGGTGGGCACGGCCTGAGCATGAATATGCCAAGGGCACACAGATACGGAAAAACCTCATGCCCTTAACGGACTACCACGCAAAATATTACGCGCATGAGCTGACCAAGCGCTGCCCGCCGGACAGTGTCGAAAAGCTCGCCGGCGCGGTGGTGAGCGCCCAGGTCGATCTGAATCCGCATCAGGTGGATGCGGCCCTTTTCGCCTTCCAATCGCCGTTGTCGAAGGGAGCGCTGCTGGCGGATGAGGTTGGCCTTGGCAAAACCATTGAGGCTGGTCTCGTACTTTCGCAGAAGTGGGCGGAACGAAAGCGGCGTATTCTCATCATCACCCCTTCCAACCTCCGTAAGCAGTGGTTTCAGGAGCTCGCCGAAAAATTCTTCCTGCCCTGCCGCATCCTTGAGGCTAAATCCTACAATGTCGCCATCAAGCAGGGGCAGTTTCGTCCGTTTGAGGCGCCAGAAATCGTTATTTGCTCCTATCAGTTCGCCAAGAGCAAGGCTGGGGATGTTCAGTCGATCCCCTGGGATCTGGTGGTGATTGACGAAGCGCATCGGCTGCGTAACGTCTACAAGCCATCGAATGTGATCGCTAAAACCCTCAAAATGGCGTTGGTCGGCAAGGACAAGTTGCTGCTCACCGCTACGCCGTTGCAGAACTCCCTGCTGGAGCTGTTCGGCCTGGTGAGTTTCATCGATGAACACACCTTTGGCGACCTGAAGAGCTTCCGTGAACAGTTTGTCAATCTCAACCAGGAACAGGTATTCGAGGCTCTCAAGGCGCGCCTTGCGCCCGTCTGTCATCGCACCCTGCGCCGTCAGGTCACCGCGTACATCCCCTACACCAAGCGGCTGCCCCTGGTGGAGGAATTCACCCCGGAGGAAAGCGAGGACCGGCTCTATCACCTGGTCTCCGAGTACCTGCAACGCGAAAATCTGCAAGCCCTGCCAGCCGGCCAGCGGTCGCTGATGACCCTGGTGCTGCGCAAGCTTCTTGCCTCATCCACCTTTGCCATCGCTGGTGCGCTGACCTCCATTTCCGACCGGCTCAAGGCCAAGCTCCGTCGGCAGGAGCCGGCGCAGTCGTTGGAGGAGGATCTGGACGAGGACTACGAGGCGCTGGACGAAACCGCCGAGGAATGGTCCGCCGACGAACCCGGGGAATTCTTTACCGAGGCAGACCGCGCCGCCCTTGAACAGGAGATTGCCGATCTCGATTCGTTCACCGCGCTGGCTGTCTCCATCGAACACAACGCCAAAGGCAAGGCCCTGCTTAAGGCGCTGGACATCGCCTTTGCCAAGGCCAGGGAAATAGGCGCGGAACAAAAGGCGATCATCTTCACCGAATCGCGCCGCACCCAGTCCTACCTGTTGCGCCTTCTGGCGGACAGCCCATTTTCCGAGGGTATCGCCCTGTTCAATGGCTCCAATACCGATGAGCGTTCCAAGCAAATTTACAGCCAGTGGCTTGAGCGCCACCAAGGCAGCGACCGGCTCACCGGTTCCCGCACTGCCGACATGCGTTCAGCGCTGGTGGACTACTTCCGCGAGCAAGGCCGCATCATGATCGCCACCGAGGCCGGGGCCGAGGGCATCAATCTCCAATTCTGCTCCCTGGTGGTGAACTACGACCTGCCCTGGAACCCCCAGCGCATCGAGCAGCGCATCGGCCGTTGTCATCGTTACGGTCAGAAACATGACGTGGTGGTGGTCAATTTTCTCAACCGCAAAAACGCCGCCGACCAACGTGTCTTCGAACTGCTGGCCGAAAAATTCCAGCTCTTTGAGGGCGTGTTCGGCGCCAGCGACGAGGTGCTGGGCGCCATCGAGAGCGGCGTTGATTTCGAGAAGCGCATCGCCGCCATCTATCAACGCTACCGCAGGCCCGATGAAATCCAGACTGCTTTTGATCAGCTCCAGCTCGAATTGAGCTTGGAGATCAACGAATCCATGACCCGCACTCGGCAGAAGCTGCTGGAACATTTTGATGACGAGGTGCGCGAGAAGCTCAAGGTGCGTGACGAGGCCTCCCGCGCCTACCTTAACCGCTACGAGCGGCTACTTATGCAACTTTCCCAGCATGAATTGGCTGGCCACGCTGTGTTCCGAGACGACTCCTCTTTCCTCCTCGAATCGTGTCCATTCCCGGGTGACATCCCGCTCGGACTTTATGAACTGCCGCGACGTTCCGGCGAGGCGCACCTGTATCGCTTGAATCACCCGCTAACCGAAGCCTTGGTGGCCCAGGCAAAAGGCCGCGACCTGCCGCCAGCGGAAATTCATTTTGATTACGGCCAGCACGACGGCAAGGTCTCGCAACTGGAACCGTTTATCGGCAAGACTGGGTGGCTCACTCTCTCGTTTTTTACCATCGAATCCCTGGACCAGGCAGAAGACCATCTAATTTTTGCGGCAGCTACCGACGATGGCGAGATATTGGGTGAAGAGGTGGCGGCCCGGCTTTTGACTCTGCCCGGAGACCTGGTCGGAGAAGCTCAACTCGGGTCAAGAAATACACACCTGGATACTATTGTCCAGCAGCGCCAGTCCGTCATCCAACTTGACATCTCCCAGCGCAATGCCCGTTTCTTCGAGGCCGAGGCAGACAAACTTGATGGTTGGGCCGATGATCTCAAGATGGGGCTGGAACGCGAGATCAAGGAGCTGGACCGACAGATTAAAGAGGCCCGGCGTGCTGCAACAGCGGCCTTGACTCTGGAAGAAAAGCTCGTTGGTCAGAAACAGATCAAGGCTCTGGAAGCGCAACGCAATCAGAAGAGACGAACCCTCTTCGAAGCCCAGGATAAGGTAGACGCGCAACGAGAAGAGTTGATTGCCAAGATTGAAGGGAAGTTGCAGCAGAAAACTGGGTTAGTCCAGCTTTTTGCTATTAGATGGTATATAACAGATGAAAAATAGACAAAAAAAAGGGAGTGTTTGGTGCGGCGGGCCGCTTTGCGGTCTCTAACCACACCCTTAACTCCCACGGTGTCAGGTATGAAAAACTAATGAACCCGTACTCATTTTTAAAGTAAACATGTCAAGCTAGCCAAGTCAAGAGGATTGTTTATGAGAGTATTGCCACAGGAGATGGTTGCTGACGCCAAATTATTACCCCAAGAAAAGTACTTTCTGGAGCTTTGGTATAGCATGACCCATATGCAATCATTAGACTCATATCGGGTCAGGTGCATGAACTCTCGCACCATTATACGTGAACTCTCCGAAGAGCTTGATATTGGGATAATAAAGGAAAATGAGTTTAAAAATCTTTGCGCTGAGACAAAAGCGATTCTGGAGAACGATCCTATAATCCTGCATGATTTTCCCCAATACTGGACGACCATAAAGCCCTATCTGGAATCCCCCCCGTCATCTCAAAAGAAAAAAACCGATAATGAAAACAAAGAAAAAAGCCAATTACAGTACGTGTCCAGCGATTTTTTCTGCAGTTTAGAGAAAGCCTACTTTGAAAAAATTATCGCCATGCTTCCCGGCTCCATCAGGCCGGACAATGGAAAAGACTTAAAAGTCTTGGTGGATGCCCTTATCGGCGATTTGCTTGATAGGGGGTGGCCATTGGAAACGCTTTTTGGTTGGCATAGGCACTTTTTGGTAAAGAAACCCCGTAAAGACTATACTTTTCAAGAAAACTTAAATTTCATGCTCAAGGTGTTTACAAGCCCTCCGATACAACATCAGGTGACACTCCGGCTTCAAGGCAGTAACACCCTAGGCAAACTTAACAGCTATGGAGATTTTTCCTTTGTCGAAAGTGTGGATGTTGCCGACAGCCGGTCACGAAATAAATTTCAAAAAAAACAAGGTGCCACTTTTGCCCAGACCATACTCGGTGAGGTTGATGCCCTCTCTGCGGCAATTCGTGGCAGGGAAAAATTTGAGCAACTTGTTGATCTTCTTCGTTTTGATCTTGAACCGGCAAAATTGCGAATCGACCCTCGCTGTTATGTAAAGAGATTGGATAATGGGAAGGAAGATTTCCCCGCAATTCACGCATCCGTGCCAAACCCAAGCGAAAAATTTGGACATGACGAGTTTGTTGCCTTTGCGCAGAATCTTGATACCGTCTGCAATAAAAGCGGAATTGAAGCGAGCTCAAGAAGACAGCTGCAGGCTGCCATCAGACAATATCGGTTTGGCAGGGACAGCGAGAACTATAATGATAAATTCTTAAACTGGTGGATGGGGCTGGAGGCACTAAGTCGTGTTGGGAATGGAAAAGAGATAGGGGCGACGGTGGCATGCAATGTCAGCCGAGCAATGGCTGTACCCTATCTGCACAGATTAGTTCGAGACCTTGCCACGACTCTTAAATTTTGCCGAATAAATTGGCCTGCCAAATTGGTTGAAGTTTCAGGCTGCGACCAACTTGAAAAGCTTACCTTGAATCAACTTGTCACTGTCCTCCAATCCGGCGAACACCAACTGCTCTGGGATCAATGTGAGGCCTTCCCAACGGTTTGTTTCAGGGGTAAAGAAATTGGTGACATTCTCTCCGATCCTAAAAAAACTGCGGGTCGCATGAAAAGCCACCTACAGCACCTCGAATGGCATCTGGAGCGCCTTTATCGAATACGCTGTTGTATTGTACATGGAGCACCTGTTCGGTTCCGCCTTGGGCTTCTTGCGGCCAACCTGGAATACTACCTCAAGCAAGTTATCCTGCTGGTGCTAAATACTTTTAGGAGTAGCGACCACGTTGGTAGTCTTGCGGAGTTTTTTGATCGAGCCTCATTCGCATATGACCGGGCAATAAAAGAGCTTGATGGTGGGGATGCCGGGGTGGAAGAGGTTCGGTCCACAGTTAACCTTGGTTTTGTTTTGTAGCAATACCTTGCCGGATGGCGTTGAGAAGGATAAGCAATGAAGAAACAAAAACTCGAACTGACCTGGATTGGCAAGGAGGAGCGGCCGAGACTGTGTCAATGGCTCTTAGGACAGAAGATAAATGTTCCTTTTTCCCTGGTGAACCAAAGGCAATAGATTCGTGACCCTCGAACTGTCCGATGTAAAACGACTGCTCCAAGATCACCTTCAAGAGGGCCTACTCCTTGTTGTTGGGACAGGTTTGTCTATCGCTGAGGGTCTGCCCGGTATGTGGCCACTCGGCGAGCACCTCAAGAAGGTAATTCCCGAGCGTTTGATCACTTTCCCCGACACCGCCTGGGAGGATGTGGTTGTGGCACTGGATGCCGGTGACCATCTTGAAGCGGCAATGGCCAAGGCGGATTTGAAGGCCACGACAGTTGATGCAATTGTCGCAACAACCGCCAACCTAATTCTGGAAAAGGAACTAGAGGTTGTTGAGCAAGTTCTTTCTGGTGCGAAGGTTCTTCCTTTCACCGTATTTGTTAAGCACCTTTTTAAGGCGGGGAAGAAATTCCATCTCATTACGCCCAATTATGATCGACTTATCGAGGTTGCTACGGAGGCGGCCGGCGTCGGAGTTAATACCCGTTTTGTCGGGAATCTAATCGGTCACTCTGACCCCAAAAGATCTGCCGATTCTCATCGGGAGTCTTTCATGGCAGGAAAAAACGCGATGTTCCGACCCGTTCCAAACCTTTGTGTTTATAAACCGCATGGTAGCTTGGACTGGTTCGATATTGGTGGGAGTGTGGTTCGGTGCCCTATGAAAACCGGACAGGCGCCGCTCATCATTACTCCCGGGGCAAGCAAGTACAGGGAAAGTTTCCGCTGGGCTTTCGATGATCAGCGTACTGCCGGAAATAAATGTGTGGCTAATGCCACTCGCTTAATGTTCATCGGTTATGGGTTTAACGATGATCATTTAGAGCAGCATATTTGCCCTGGCCTAAAGCTCACGAAGCCGACGGTTATCATAACGAAACAACTTTCGGAAAACGCACAAAAAGTTATAGCCAGTAGCGGTGGTGTCCAGGTCATAGCGTTGTGCGCAGTTTCAGATGGTGACCCCCGGACTCGCATTACCAATTCTAGCGGTGAACAACTAATAGTTGACGAACAACTTTGGCACTTAGATGGATTTAACAAAGGAGTGATATGATGGCGTCTATCGTAATGTCATTTGAAGGTGAAATCCCCATGGGGCGGGTTATGTCAGTCGATACGATGCGAGTGTTTATACATGTCGATGACCACGAATTACTCAAGAAGGTAATGGTTGGTAATTTAATCGCCATCAATGGCGCTACGGGGCATCAATTTCTAATATCCATCGTTGAGCGGATCACACGGTTGCCATCGGATGCTGTTGTTGCCAGCGAGGCATTGGATGATGAGACATTGCCTCAGCCAGAGGAAATGCAAGACACCATTAGAGCGGTATTGGTCGGAACATACAGGGTCAAGGATGGTGACTCCGGGCCGTCATTCAAACGGGGCGCAGATTCGTGCCCCCAGATTGATCAGCCATGTCACCTTATCCAAGGGGCAAATTTGACGGCATTTATGGGCGTCTTGTCTCAAGATGTTCCGGCAGACAAAGCACTTCGTTTAGGTCATTTTGCCATTGACCCGACCGCTGAGGCAGTGGCAGACGGAGACAGATTCTTTCAGCGACATGCAGCAATTCTTGGGAGCACCGGTAGTGGGAAAAGCTACACTGTCGCGGCACTTCTAGAGAGGGCAAATACTCTCAGCCATCCAAACATTCTACTCCTCGATATGCACGGGGAGTATGTTTCGCTCGCGAAAGGACAAGAGTATGGATACGCGGAATATTTCAAAATTGCCGGTCCTGGCGATCTTGTAGCGCCGGGGGCCCACTGTTTGTTTCTTCCATACTGGCTATTGAACCGAGAAGAAATGCTTTCAATGCTACTGGATCGGAGTGATCAAAATGCACCGAACCAGGCTCAAGTTTTTACGAGTTTGGTCAGCGATGGTAAACGTAAAACCTTGGTTGACGAAGGAAGGTCCGAAGTGGAAGCTTCTTTCACCGTTGATTCACCAATCCCTTATGATATTGATGCCGTAGTTAAAGAATTGGATCGACTCGACAATGATCGTGAACCTGGTGCTCGGGCAGGTACTGATCGGAAGGGTGAGTGGAATGGGAAGTTAACAAGATTTATCAGCCGTCTGCGAGCAAAGTCAGAAGATCGACGCTATGGGTTCCTCTTTCAGCCACCTCCGGAAAGCAGCACATACGATTGGCTTTCAATGCTGGCCGTAAGACTCCTTGCAACAAATGGCGAACATAGTTCGGGGATAAAAGTTGTGGATTTCTCAGAGGTACCCTCCGACGTATTGCCAACTGTTGTAAGTGTAATGGCACGAGTCCTTTACGATGTGCAATTCTGGATGAACGCTGAGTTGCGAACTCCTGTGTGCCTCGTTTGTGATGAGGCTCACCTTTATTTACCAGTAAGAGCAGATGCGGATGCAGCAGCAAAAAGGGCTCTCGATACTTTTGAGCGAATCGCCAAGGAAGGTAGGAAATATGGGTTTGCGCTCCTGGTAGTAAGTCAGCGTCCTTCGGATGTAAGCAAAACTATTCTGAGTCAATGTAATAATTTCATCGCATTAAGACTCACCAACGAACAGGATCAATCGGCAGTAAAGTCTGTGATGCCTGATAGCATGGCGGGTATAGCTGATGTATTGCCACTCCTTGATATTGGAGAGGCGATTGTCCTAGGCGATTCAATCCTTCTCCCTTCGCGGATCAAGTTGGACAAACCAAAGGCAACACCGCTGAGTCTGACCAAAAACTTTTGGCGAGAGTGGGGCGAAAAGTCTTCTGATACGGCAGCAATTGTGGCGGCCGTTGAGAGCTTGCGACGGCAAAGTAAAGTAAGGGTGTAGAGAAGCAATGAAGAAACAAAAGCTCGAACTGACCTGGATCGATAAGGAGGTGCGGCCGCGACTGGAGCCGCGCATTCTGCTGGAAGATCCAGAGTTGTCCTACCATGCGGCGCACCGGGTGACGGAGGGCGACATCTTCGACAACCGGCTGATCTTCGGCGACAACCTGTTGGCCTTGAAGGCTTTGGAGCAGGAGTTTACCGGCAGAGTGAAGTGCGTGTTCATCGACCCGCCGTACAATACTGGTTCCGCCTTCACCCATTACGACGACGGGGTGGAGCATTCGATCTGGCTGTCGCTGATGCGCGACCGGTTGGAGATTATCCGGCGGCTGCTTTCTGAGGACGGTTCGTTGTGGATCACCATTGACGACAACGAGTGCCATTATCTCAAGGTGTTGTGCGATGAGGTGTTCGGCAGAGCAAACTTTTTGTCCAACTTCATTTGGCAGAAGAGTTACGGTGGAGGCTCTAAAGCTCGCTGGTTTGTTGGGCTGCATGAGCACATGCTTTGCTACGCCAAAGACATGTCGAAATTACCGGATATGTGGTTGCCCCCTGATCCAGAAGCAGTAAAGAAATACTACAAGTTCTCGGACGGTAAGCTTGCAGATAGAGGCCCGTATCGTTTGCAGCCTCTTGCAACGACCAGCATGGATGATCGTCCAAATCTTCGGTATCCGATAATGCTGGAGGATGGCCGAGAGATATGGCCAGAAAAGCAATGGCAGTGGTCAAAAGACCGTGTCGAGCGTGCCTTAATTGATGACGGGATTGTCATTTCCGAAAAAAAAGGCAAGATGACGGTCTCATATAAACAGTACCTACGTGACCCTTTAGGTGAAGAACGTGGCCGTAAACCAGTATCAATTATTACCGGGCATTACACGCAGCACGGCACGTACGAGAGCATGGAATTATTCGGCTTGGAGAACAAATTTTCGTTTCCCAAGCCAGAAGGGTTGATTCATACGATCTTGGAGTGTTGCACCAACCCCGGCGATCTAGTCCTCGACTCCTTCTCCGGTTCCGGCACTACCGGCGCCGTGGCCCACAAAATGGGCCGACGTTGGATCATGGTGGAACTGGGTGAGCACTGCCACACCCACATCATTCCCCGTCTCAAAAAGGTCGTTGATGATGAAGACCCAGGCGGCATTAGCAAGAGCGTCAACTGGCGGGGAGGTGGCGGCTTCCGTTACTACCGCCTGGCCCCATCCCTCCTCGAAAAGGATCGCTGGGGCAACTGGGTGATCAACCAGACCTATAACGGCGCCATGCTGGCCGAGGCCCTTTGCAAGCTGGAGGGCTTCACCTACGCCCCTTCGGATGCCATCTACTGGCAGCATGGCCACTCCACCGAGCGGGACTTCGTCTACGTCACCACCGCCAGCCTCACCCACGAGCAGTTGCAGGAACTCGCCTACGAGGTGGGGCCGGAACGGTCGCTCCTCGTCCTTTGCACCGCCTTTCGGGGCCGGGGCGACTATGCCAATCTCACGGTCAAGAAGATTCCCCGCCAGGTCCTCTCCCGCTGCGAATGGGGCCACGACGATTACAGCCTGAAAGTGGAGAATCTGCCGGCTGCGCCACCCTCACCCCTGACCCCTCTCCCAGAGGGCGAGGGGAGAAAAGGCGGATCAAGGCAAGCGTCACTGTTCGGCGAGGAGGGGCAGGCATGACCTCAAAAATATCAGCCCTGCCCGCCAAGGCGCTCCTTCACGACCTTCGCAGTCTGATCGAAGAAACCCGCGCCACTGTCGCCACCACGGTCAACGCCGCCCTGACCATGCTTTACTGGCGAGTCGGCAAGCGTATCCATCAGGAGATTTTTCAGGGAGAACGGGCTGACTATGGCGAGGCAATTGTCGCTACAGTGTCGCGACAATTGGTCGCCGAGTATGGTTCTGGATTCGCGGGAAAAAGCCTCCGGCACATGATGCGTTTTGCCGAGGTGTTCCCGGATGAGCAGATTGTCTCTACGCTGTGGAGACAATTGAGCTGGTCCCATTTCAAGGAGATCATTTACCAGAAAGATTCCCTCCAGCGCGACTTCTATGCCGAGATGTGCCGGATGGAACGCTGGAGCGTTCGCACCCTGCGCCAGAAGATCGACTCCATGCTCTTCGAGCGCACGGCCTTATCCAAAAAGCCCGGCGAATTGATTCGCCTGGAGCTCGACGCCCTGCGCCATGAAGACCTGCTTACCCCGGACCTAGTCTTCCGCGACCCGTACTTTCTCGATTTTCTCGGCCTTAAAGACCGGTATCGGGAAAAAGACCTGGAAGATGCCATCCTGCGGGAACTGGAACTGTTCCTCCTCGAACTCGGGGCCGGGTTTTCCTTTATCGCCCGCCAGAAGCGCATCCAGGTGGATAACGACGATTACTACCTCGACCTGCTGTTCTTCCACCGCAGATTGAAACGGCTGGTGGCCATCGAACTCAAACTCGGCCAATTCAAACCGGCCGACAAGGGCCAAATGGAACTCTATCTTCGCTGGCTGGACAAATACGAACGGCAGGCAGGGGAAGAGCCGCCCATCGGCCTGATTCTTTGCGCCGGGAAGAAACATGAAACAGTGGAACTTCTAGAACTCGAACAAAGCGGCATCCGGGTAGCGGAGTACCTGACCGGACTGCCATCGCGCGAGATTCTGGAAAAGGAACTTCATAAGGCCCTTGCCCAGGCCCGGCAACGGTTTGCGCTGCAACAGGAACAAAAAAATGAGGTGGAGCCGTGAACCGCCATGTCAACGCCATCTCCGGCCGTTTGTCGCTTCGGCCGCCCCAGCGGACTTCGCTTGAAATACTCCACCGCATCACCGAAATTGCGCCGCCGGGCAAGGAGGCCGATACCGCCGCCACTCTGGAGGCGATTCGCGGCGAGTATCCATCTGTCACCGACTTTGAGCGGGAGTTTCCTTCGCTCTGCTTTGCCCTGGCCACCGGGGTCGGCAAGACCCGCTTGATGGGTGCCTTTGTCAGCTATCTCCATTTGGCCCACGGCATCAACAATTTCTTCGTGCTGGCGCCCAATCTGACCATCTACAACAAGCTGATCGCCGATTTTACGCCGAATACCCCCAAGTATGTCTTTAAGGGGATTGCCGAGTTCGCCGTCGAGCCGCCTACCGTCATCACCGGCGACACCTATGAGAGCGGGGTGGGTGTCCGGGAGGAGGCGCGGAGGCAAAGCCGGTTGCCGGGCATTGCGGGATATGATGGCGTCCACATCAATATCTTCAATATTTCCAAGATCAACTCCGAGGTGCGGGGCGGGAAATCTCCCCGGATCAAGCGGCTCTCCGAGTATATCGGCGAGAGTTACTTCGATTACCTCGCGGGCTTGCCGGATTTGGTGCTGCTCATGGATGAGTCGCATCGCTACCGGGCCAGCGCCGGGGTGCGGGCTATCAACGAATTGAAGCCGATTCTAGGCCTGGAACTGACCGCCACACCTTTTGTGGAGACCGGCAAGGGGCCGGTGCCATTCAAGAACGTTATTTATGACTACCCCTTGGGCCGGGCCATGGACGACGGTTTTGTCAAGGAGCCGGCGGTGGTGACCCGCAAGAATTTCAATCCGGCCGGCATGTCGGCGGAAGAGATCGAGCGGTTGAAACTGGAGGACGGCATCCGGCTGCACGAGAGCGTCAAGGTGGAGCTCGAAACCTACGCCCGTGAAGCCGCCCAGCCTATCGTCAAACCCTTTCTGCTGGTCATCGCCCGCGACACCACCCATGCCGGCCAGCTTCTTGCCCGGATTCAGTCTGCCGAGTTCTTCGGAGGGCGTTACCAGGACAAGGTCATCCAGGTGGACTCAAGCCGAACCGGCAAGGACGAGGAGGAGATGATCGAACGGCTCCTCAAGGTCGAGCACACCGAGGAACCGACCGAAATAGTCATTCATGTCAACATGCTCAAAGAGGGCTGGGACGTGACCAACCTCTACACCATTGTGCCGCTCCGCGCCGCCAATGCCCGCATCCTCATCGAGCAATCCATCGGCCGGGGGTTGCGGCTGCCCTACGGCAAGCGGACCGGGGTCATGGCGGTGGACCGGCTCAATATCGTGGCCCACGACAAGTTTCAGGAGATCATCGACGAGGCCAACCGGCCCGATTCGGCCATCCGCCTGCAAGCCGTAGTTATTGATGGGGAAGAGCTGGAGAAGAAAACGGTGACCGTGGTGTCGCAGTCGCAGCTGGCCACCAAGCTGGGGTTTCATCCTGCCCAAGTGACGGCAAGCACTGCAGTGGCAGGGCAGGATGAAAAGCCGCTCTTTGCTGATCCGCAGGAACAGAAGGTAGCGCAGACCGCCTGGGAGGTGATCAAGAATTTTGAAAACCAGCCGCGAACCGTGCCATCCCTCACCCACCTTGCCAATCCGGAAATTCAGGCTGCCATTGTCAAGGCGGTGGAGGAACGGCAGCCTCCGCCGCTCGGCCTGGAAGGCTTCGCCGAAAAGCCGGATATTGCCGCCGTGGTGGCGAAGACCGTAGAGCTGGTTGCGGAACAGACCATCGACATCCCGCGCATACTCGTGGTGCCAAAGGGTGAGGTAAAGTCGGGCTTCAAGTCGTTCAGGCTCAAGCTCGACACCCTCAAGTATCCGGCCGTGTCCGAGGATCTTTGGGTGCAGTATCTCCGTACCGGTGAAAGCATGGCGGTGACACCAGCCCGTGGCCACAACGAGGAACCGCTTCTTTCGAACTACATTGTCCGTTGCCTGATGGATTTCAGCGATGTTTCCTACGATGACCACGCCGATCTGCTCTATGATCTCGCCGGTCAGGCGGTCCGGCATTTTGAGAACTACCTGAAGCCGGAGGAGGTCATCGACGTAGTCCGCTGCCATCAACACGACATTGCCCGTTTTATCCACGCCCAGATGCAGGAACACTACTGGGAGGAGGTCGCCGAATACGAAGTGAAGGTGAGCAAGGGGTTCACCGAACTGAAAGCGAGCGCCTATACCTGCGCCACGGCGGAGTCTCTTGCTGATTACCGGGTCTCCCCGACCGACAGGAGCAACATGGCCAGATATCTCTTTGGCGGCTTCGCCCGTTGTCTTTATCCGGTGCAGAAGTTCGAATCGGATAGTGAACGCAGGCTGGCGGTGATTCTGGAACGGGAGGCCTTGAAATGGTTCCGGCCCGCCAAGGGCCAGTTTCAGATTTTCTACCGCCAGGGCGCGGATCACCGCGAATATCAGCCCGATTTTGTCGCGGAAACCGCCGAGGCGGTCTATATGCTCGAACCGAAAATGCGCAAGGACCTCGAAGACCCGGTGGTTATCAGCAAAAAGGAAGCCGCTGTCAAATGGTGCGCCAATGCGACGGAGTATGCTGCGAGCCACGGTGGTAAGCCCTGGCTCTATGTGCTGATTCCCCATGACGAAATTGCGGAAAATATGACCTTGGCGGTACTTGCGGAACGATTCGCCACTTGATAAACAGGAGAGGAAGAATGGCAAGTATACACCAGTTTCTTGGGGAAGAGGCCGATCTCGGCCCGGAAAAACGCATCACCATTCTCTCGGCGCCGCTGGCCTCCTCGGTGAGCTGGCTGGGTGGTACGGAGCA